>CAJUFK010000044.1 GCA_910585535.1 uncultured Angelakisella sp.
CAGCCTCGGGGGTGCCGTTCTTGGCGAAGATGCCGCGGTAGGGGCCGTAGAAGCAGTCCACGTTCAGCTCGCCGGCGCACTCGGTGTTGGCGTACTCCTCAATGGTCATCCGCTTCTCGGTGCAGGTCATAATGGGCTTCATGCTACCATCCCTAACCATACCGAGAACCTCGGCGGGGCCGACGCAGGCCAGGCCAACATGGTTGCCGATGACGTCGGAGTTCAGCTGGGAACCCTCGGAGTAACCCACGGCCTCGATCTTGTCGCCGAAGGCGGCGGTGACGCAGGCGCCGTCAAGACCGGTGAGGGACATAACGCCGCACTGGACCTTGCCGGGGTTGGCGTCAACGTACTCCATCAGCTCTTTGTAGTTGTTGTAGGGGGCATCCTTGCCGGCTACGAAAACGTTGCAGTCCCAAACGATGTTGTTGACAGGGGTGATGTTGCCGTAAACATCGAACTCAGTGGCCTTGGTAATCTGGGCCAGCATGGGGGAGGGGGTGCAGAGCAGCCAGGTGTAGCCGTCGGCGGGCTGCTGGACCGCATACTGAACACCGGAGACACCGCCGGCGCCGGTGACGTTGTTTACCACAACGCTCTGGCCCAGTTCCTTCTCCAGCTGGGTGGCGAACTGACGGACCGTGGTGTCAGCGCCGCCGCCAGCGCCCCAGGGGCAGACAATCTCGATCTTGCGCTCCCACTTCCACTCGCCGTTGGCGGGCTCGGCGTCGTTGCCGCCGTTGTTGCCGCCGCAGCCAACCATGGCAGCCAGCAGAGCCAGGACGCAGAGAATGCTGAGATACTTTTTCATGTTGTACACTCCTCATTTCTTTTCGTTCTACCCCTCATCAAAACCAAGGGTTCTCCAGGAGGGGACTATGGTATATTATAGCGAAGTCTTTCCAAAAAGTTAAGTGTTATCTTTATTATAAAAAAATAATCAAAATGTTATGTCTGTGCAAAATTTGGAGGAACTATTTATATTGGCATCCGGTTATTGGTGTATTCGACGAAGCGATTGTATGATTCGCTAAAAGAATTTTCTATCCGTCTTTATTTTTCTGCTAATTTGCCGACTAATACCTTCCTTCTCTCCCTGTTTGACGTTTCTCTGGGGATCATCCCCTGCTTCCCCTTGACCTTATATGGTATAATGTCCGTAGAACGGCCATGATACAGGATTTATCGGGCCCTTTTCCTCGTCCCTCCGGGACAACCGGAAAAGATGGCCAATGAGACCATTTCCCTTCGCTTCCTGGTATCATGAAGCCAGCGGCAGCCCTAATATATAATAAGGTATCAGAGGTGAGCAGAATGAACCTCCGGCAGGCGGAACATCTTCTGGCAGTGTACGAGGAGGGCAGCGTCTCCCAGGCAGCAAACCGGCTGGGGATCTCCCAGCCCGCCATCAGCCAAACCATCCAGATGGCGGAGCGGGAGATCGGCATGAGCATCTTCCGCCGGGGTCCCCACGGGCGGGCCCTAACATACGCCGGGGAAAAGTACCTGGCCACCGCCCGGCAGCTTATCGCCCTGGAAGGGAGCCTGGACCGGGAGCTTCGGGAGCTGAGAGGGGAATCCCAGGGGAAACTGCGTATCGGCATTTCGGTGACCCGGGCCATGTTCCTCCTCCCCCAGGTCCTTCCCAACTTTTTGGAGCGCCACCAGGGGGTGGAATTGGAACTGGTGGAGGCGGGGACCTCCGACCTGGACTTCCTTCTTCTGGACGGCCGGGTAGATCTGGCTTTTCTCCTTTCGGTGGAAAAGATCCACCCCGACCTGGAGTACATCACCCTTTGCCGGGACCAGCTGCTTCTCATCGCCGGGGCGGACACCGCCATCGCCCGCAGCCGCGCTCCGGGGGACACCATCAACATCCAGGAGGCCCGGGACGAGGCCTTTATCTCCCTGCTCCCCGGCCACGGGGTCCGATCCCTCCAGGACCGCATCTTTTACGACAACCGGATGTCCCCCCGGATCCTGATGGAGACCAGCAGCCCCGAGGTTGCCCGGCGGCTGGCTATCGTCTGCGGGGCGGTGGCCCTTTTCCCGGAAACGTTGATGCCCCCGGAGGCCTCTGACAGCAGCCCGGCGGGGGTCTGGTTCCGGGTGGGGGGAAACCACTACCTCCGGGACTTCTTCCTCTGCTACCCCAAAAACACCTTCCTGCCCCAGTACATACAGGATTTCATCGCCGCCACCCGGGATTATTTCCGGGAGCGGTACACCAGGGCCATTCCGGATTGAGGCTTTTGTGTGTTTGTCTTGACCTTTGCCTCTTTTTTGCCTTCCAAAAAACAGGCTTGACGAGCCGCCCCAAAAGGGATATAATAGGCGGGTAGTTTTTTGTAGGCTGGAGTGGCTCAGTTGGTAGAGCAGCTGATTCGTAATCAGCAGGTCGTGGGTTCGAGTCCCATCTCCAGCTCCAGTGGGCAAGCGCCCGCTTGCACACCCTGCCCGGCGCTTTGCGCCTTGGCCTTGTGCGGTGTCTTGGCTCGTGCCTGGAGTCCAGACCCTGCCCGGCGCTTCGCGCCTTGGCCTTGTGCGGCGTCTTGGCCAGTGCCTGGAGTCCAGACCCTGCCCGGCGCTTCGCGCCTTGACCTTGTGCGGCGTCTTGGCCAGTGCCTGGAGTCCAGACCCTGCCCGGCGCTTCGCGCCTTGGACTTGTGCGATGTCTTGGCTCGTGCCTGGAGTCCAGACCCTGCCCGGCGCTTCGCGCCTTGGACTTGTGCGATGTCTTAGCTTGTGCCTGGAGTCCTGTGTTGGTTTGGGGCAATGCCTTGCAACATTCCCTTGAAAGGCCCTGCTTTGCCGGCGTCCTTTCTATCCGGACGCGCAGGGCATCCGCTTAACAACCGAACATCGTTTACCGACGGTGAAAAGGAGCAGTACCCGTATCCCCCGAGGCGCAGAGAGCGGCCGCTTTGGTGCAAGGCCGACCCGGGGCACGGCGAAGTCGCCTTGGAGTCCCGGGTCCGAGGGGCCTTGTCCCCCAGGTTCCGGCGTTTCGCCCCACGTTACCGGGGCCAAAGCTGCGCGCTTTGTTTTTCTTTGGGAGAAAGCGCGAAACCAGGTGGTACCGCGCTTTTTTGTGTTTGAGGAAAGGCGTCCTGTTGTCTGTGAGACCATAGACAGCAGGACGCCTTCATTTATACGAAAGCACAGCCGTGAAAGGAGAAGGATACAATGGCAAGAGAACTGGCAAAGGTCTATGATCCCAAATCGGTGGAGGACCGCACCTACGCCTTCTGGCAGGAGGGGAACTTCTTCCATGCCAAGGTAGACCCGGAAAAGGAGCCCTACACCATCGTTATCCCGCCCCCCAACATCACCGGGCAGCTGCACATGGGCCATGCCCTGGACGAGACCCTCCAGGATGTCCTCATCCGCTGGCGGCGGATGCAGGGGTACAGCGCCCTGTGGCTCCCCGGCACCGACCACGCCTCCATCGCCACCGAGGCCAAGATCGTGGCCGCCATGGAGGAGGAGGGCCTGACCAAGGAGGACCTGGGCCGGGAGAAGTTCCTGGAACGGGCCTGGGCCTGGAAGGAGAAGTACGGCGGGCGCATCGTGGAGCAGCTGAAAAAGCTGGGCTCCTCCTGCGACTGGGAGCGGGAGCGGTTCACCCTGGACGAGGGGTGCAGCAAGGCGGTTCGGGAGGTGTTCTGCCGTCTGTACGAAAAGGGCCTCATCTACCGGGGGGAGCGAATCATCAACTGGTGTCCCCACTGCCACACCTCCATTTCGGACATCGAGGTGGAATACGAGGACAAGGCCGGGCACTTCTGGCACGTCCGCTACCCCATCGTGGGGATGGAGGGGCAGTATATCGAGATCGCCACCACCCGGCCCGAGACCATGCTGGGGGACACCGCCGTGGCTGTGAATCCCGAGGACGAGCGGTATCGGGACCTGGTGGGCAAGATGCTGCTGCTGCCCCTGGTAAACAAGGAGATCCCCCTTATCGCCGACCCCTACGTAGAACAGGAGTTCGGCACCGGCTGTGTCAAGATCACCCCCGCCCACGACCCCAACGACTACGAGGTGGGGCTGCGCCACGACCTGCCCATCATCAACATCATGAACGAGGACGGCACCATCAACGAAAAGGGCGGCAAGTACGCCGGCATGGACCGGTACGCCGCCCGGAAAGCCATCGTGGCCGACCTGGAGGCCCAGGGGTACCTGGTCCGCATCGAGGACTACAGCCACAACGTGGGCTGCTGCCAGCGGTGCGGCACCACCGTGGAGCCCCTGGTCTCCAAGCAGTGGTTCGTCAGGATGGAGCCTTTGGCCAAGCCCGCTATCCAGGCGGTGAAAACCGGGGAGACCAAATTCGTCCCCGAGCGGTTCGACAAGACCTACTTCCACTGGATGGAGAACATCAAGGATTGGTGCATCAGCCGCCAGCTGTGGTGGGGGCACCGGATCCCCGCCTGGTACTGCCAGGACTGCGGGGAGGTCATCGTGGCCCGGGAGGCCCCCCACAGCTGCCCCAAGTGCGGCAGCCAGAAGTTGGAGCAGGACCCCGACACCCTGGACACCTGGTTCTCCTCCGCCCTGTGGCCCTTTTCCACCCTGGGCTGGCCGGATGACACCCCGGAGCTGCGGTACTTCTACCCCACCGACACCCTGGTGACCGGGTACGACATCATTTTCTTCTGGGTGGCCCGGATGATCTTCTCCGGCTGCGAGCAGATGGGCAAGACCCCCTTTGACACCGTTCTCATCCACGGGCTGGTCCGGGACGCCCAGGGGCGGAAGATGTCGAAATCCCTGGGCAACGGCATCGATCCCCTGGAGATCATCGATCAGTACGGGGCGGACACCCTCCGCTTCGCCCTGGCCACCGGCAACAGCCCCGGCAACGATATGCGGTTCTCCGACGAGAAGGTAAAGGCCAGCCGGAACTTCGCCAACAAGATCTGGAACGCCAGCCGGTTCATCCTGATGAATCTGGACGAGAGCATCACCGAAGCCAAGCTTCCCGACAGGCTGGAAACCGAGGACAAGTGGGTGGTAAGCCTTTACAACACCCTGGTCCGGGAGGTCACCGACAACCTGGAGCGGTTTGAGCTGGGCATTGCCGTCCAGAAGCTTTACGACTTCATCTGGGACATCCTCTGCGACTGGTATATCGAGCTGTGCAAGACCCGGCTCCAAGTCGGGGGTGAAACAGCCAAAAACGCCCAAAAGGTACTGGTCTGCGTCATGGGGAACACCCTCAAACTGCTGCATCCCTTCATGCCCTTTATCACCGAGGAGATCTGGCAGTCCCTGCCCCACGCCGGGGAGGGCCCCAGCATCATGGTGGCCAACTGGCCGTCGTTTGACGAAGCCCTCTCCTTCCCCCAGGAGGAGGCGGACTTCCAGAAGGTGATGGACGTCATCAAGGCGGTCCGGAACCGCCGGGCGGAGATGAACGTTCCCCCAGCCAAGAAGGCCAAGGTCTGCATCGAAACGGCGGAGCCGGAGGTATTCCGGGCTGGGGCCCCCTTCCTGGAGCGTCTGGCGTCGGCCTCCTCGGTAGAGGTGGCGGAGAAGTTCGACCTTCCCGGTGCGGTGCAGGTGGTAACTCCGGCGGCCAAGGCCCTCATCCCCATGGACGAGCTCATCGACAAGGAGAAGGAGCTGGCCCGTCTCCAGAAGGAGAAGGAGAAGTGCCTTAGCGACATCGCCTTTGTGGAGAAGAAGCTGAAAAACGAGGCCTTTGTTGCCAAGGCCCCCGCCCAGGTGGTAGAAGCCGAGCGGAAGAAGATCGAGGTAAGCCGCCAGCACCTGGCGAAGCTGGAGGAATCCATCGCGGCCCTGGGGTGAGGTTGCCCCGGAGGATATAGGAAACCCCCGCCTCCGTTGGAACGAGATGTTCCGGCGGGGGCGGGGGTGTTTTGTGGTCATCCTTTATTGTATCGCCTTGATGGCCTCCTGGAACTCCCTTATCTGGGTCCCGATCCCGGTTCCAAAGGAGGGGTAAAACTGAAAGCAGACCAGCTGGTCTCCACGTTCCAGGTAGTAGATAATCTCGTTTTGAAAGGTCCCGGCGATGGCCGGATCCTGGGCCCGGGTCTGAACGTGAAAATATTTTCCATACAGACCGCCCACCAAGACGTCCTCGGGGTCGCTGTCGGGGTACCGTTCCGCCAGCTTGTCATAAACGCCGGTGCTTCTAAAGGGGATACAGGATAGGACCTCCATAATTTGGCGGCCATCGGGGGCACGGAAAAGGCTGCCCTCCGCCGTCCAGTCCATGGGGACCGTTATGGAGAGGGAGGTTGTCCCCTCCAGGGGGTTCCCTTCGATGTCCGCAAGGGGGATGGTGAGGGAGACTTGGTTTTCGGGCTGATATTCCTCCACTTGGATGACCCCCGAAACAGGATAGTTCTTTACAAACTCGGTCAACGTGTCGTTTTCTTCCTTGGTCCGAACTATGACCTTGCCTCCCGACATTTTAACATCGGCGACTGCGACCTCCGGGTTCTTTTCCAAGAAATCCTTTACCGCCGTCTCCCCATCCTCCAGGTCCTTTCGGGAATAGAAGGCTCTGCCGAAGATCACCGGCGTCCAATCGCCGGAGTAGGACTCCAGTGCCTTTTGGAACGGGGCGGGATCCTCGGCCCAAATAAGTACAGCGTAGCTGATTCTTTCCCGGGTATAGGAGATGTGGCACTTGATCTCCAGGTAATCTTCGGGGGAAACATTCTCGGTAAAATACCGGCAGAGGGCCTCCGCCGGGGCGGGATCGAAGAGGGTGCTTTGTATCTTTGTTTCCTCGATCACAAAGGGAGGCTTTTCCTCAACGGTCCCCTCCACAGGGGGGAGGGTGACGGTGAAGTCCCAGGGCGGCTCGCTGGGCACCTGGATATGCACCGCCTTTTTTCGGGGCGATTTGGGCTCCTCATAGGAGGGGATGACCACGATCTCCCTGTACCCCCTGGCATTTGTGCCGAAGGTGTTTTCCCGGACAAACCGAGCAACGCCGCCGGCGTCGGTGTAGCGGGGCTCGTAGGGGGAATCCGCCGGGCCCACATCGCCCCGGGCCGGATCAGGCTGGATGTCCTCCCACCGGAAGTGGATGTAGACGACATGGTCCGCCGCCGGGCTTCCGTCGGCGTTTTTTACATTGACGGTGACGTGGTCCAGGGCAAGGAGGGTTTCCAGCGGGGTGGGCTCCTCCCAGACCACCTGGTAGACTTCCCCTTGATTCAGCCGTTCCAGGCTTTCCTCGTCAAACTCCAGCCTTTGGCAGGGCGGCTTCTCGTTTTGGTAATCCACGATTCCCAGTATGGCGTCCTTGTTGCAGAGGTAGAGGGGAACTGGGGCGGGCAGGTCGAAGGAGACCGGCAAAAGGCCGCTGTTCCGGGAAAGGCCGCTCCGCCCGTCGTAGGGGATCTCTACATCCAGCCCGAAGTTCCAGGCATTCTCCCCGGCGTAGCAATGGACATTGGGGACAGGCTCCCCTTCCCTATCCACCACATAGAGAAAGCCATATTTCTCCTTCCCCTCCCGATACCGGGAAAGCTCCTGCCGGGCCTTGTCGTTCAGCTGTTCCACCGGGACAAAGCCGGTCTCCGGGGGTGAGAGTTCTGGCTCTTCTTCTGGCGGTGGTTCCACCGGGGCGGGCTCCTGGCTGCTGGGCGGGGCACTTGACTGGGAGGGCGGCGGGGTCTCCGGGCTGGCGGGGGCGGCCGGTCCGCCGCAGGCGGTGAGGAGCAGGGCCAGAGCCAGACCCAGGGAAAGGAACCGTTTCTTCATGGGGAACACCTCCTGCGGCAAAATTTTTCTACTTTTAACCATACCATATCTTTTCCCTTTGTCAAGGCTTTGTGCGGATTTTGGAAACTTGTGATAAATTTATTAAACCCCGCCCCCGCCGGGGGCGGGGTGCGTTTTATCTTGGGAGGGAAAATTCTGAAACACGCCAGCCATCTTCTGTTTTGACCATAGTAACTGGTTCTTCTTTCATACTTTTAGGGGCAGGGGCTTCTTTTCCCACATCTTCCCTATCACAAAAGTAAGCAGCTTGATTAAATTTCAAGCAAGTTTCTTCGGAAAGTGTAAGAACAAATCTGTCCATATCTTTCAAATAGGTTAGATTTCCCCCGGAATTAAAGTCGAGATAATATAGTTCTCCGGAAACATTGATATATATTTCTGCTTTTGGTTTTTCTGCGTGAATTTGAACCGCATTCAGTTCTTGGAAGCAGTCCTCTGTAAAAACCATCCGCATTTCCTTATAAAAATCATCCCAGCTTTTGTAAGTGTCACCAGTGTATCGTCTATAGGTATATCCTCCTATTTCTTTTGTGGTCAAGGAACTGCTTCCTTCTTGCCCTCCCAAAGAACCAGGGTCTTGCACAAAGCAGCCAGCATACGTCCGCGCCTTATCATACAGGGCCCATTGTTCCTCGGAAATGAAATCGGCTTCTTCTCTCACAGCACCAATCACTTCAATTTCTTTCTTTTCTTCTTCCCCACTGGACACAGACGGAACGGCATCCTTGGGGGGCGGGTTCTTGGACTGGCATCCGTTCAAAGCTAAAAGTGACAGGGCAAGCAAAACGGCAACGAAAAAGGATCTCATAGTAGTTTCCTCCATTTAGGCTCTAACGGGGGCAGGATATACAGGGGCGGCCGGACCGCGTTTCCTCATAGGCGGCACCTCCTGTCTTTTTCTCTAACCATACCACAGGTTTTTGGTTTGTCAAGGCTTGGGGACGGTTTTCTGTAACAAATGCCCCCACCGGGGTTTGGGGCTCCGGCGGGGGGAGTTTGTCTTGTTTCAAAACCTAACTAAAAAGTAATACCTTTTTCTCCTTCTCCAGATGAACAATTATTTTCCCTTCCTCGATGGATAGCAACGAAACTGGTCCATATCGGGCAAGGTCTGTCCATGGAGAAAGGTCCACCGGTATCAGATTAAATTGGTTGTCACCGAACACAATTTCATACAAATTAAAGTTACCATTTACACAAAAAAGGCTGTTACTGTTTCTGCTTGTCATTCGATAAAACGGAATTGTTGGTAAACTGTAGCTGTCGGTTTGGCCAAAGGGTAAAAACCAAAGTTCAGATTGCAAATCCTCTGTTTGCAGACAAGCAACAACACCTTCCGTTGTAAAACAATAATCCAGTATTTTTCTTTTTTCTGGCAACTGCCGCATTTGAACCGTTTTTCCAAAACCCCAGGAAACAAATTGTCCTTTACCTTCCAGCTCCCAAAAGGAAAGACTTGCTGTACCGTCAATTTGAAGATCATTTCCACTAAGTAATTCCCCTTGAAATGGCAAGGGTATTTCCTCGATTTGGCTATCGGAAATCAAGTAAACTCTTGCTTGTACGCTGTTCCCTTCCTCCGTTTCGTGAGGAATCCAAAAAACACTTTTTGAGCCATCACCCCAGGGGATCAAAGTCGGCCATTGAGTAAAATATGGTGCAGTTATCCCTTCATACCGAACAACCAACTCATTTGTTTTAGATTCCATTAAATAATAACGATCATCTTTATTATCTAAAGCTATTCCAAGAATTAAAAAACCATCGTTTTGAATAACACCACTTGAAATATAATATTCTTCTTTCAGTTCAATTTCTTCATATACTTCTTGCTCCTCTAAAGAAAAAATTCCCACTCGCTTAGTTACTGCTGTAATCCCTTCTGTTTTTCCGTTGCTCTGTTGCCGTTTAATCAATACTTCATAAAGTAGTTTTTGAGAATTGCCATCTAAGATTCGTAATGTCTCGTTTTCTTTTATCCCTACAGCCTCATAAAGGTTTAACTCCTGTTGAAAAACAGCAGGGATTGTATTGGTTTCGGAAAGCGATTGGGAATTAGATGATGGAGTAGATGGAGGTATACCCCCATCTACTCCACAGGAGACAAGGAAGGCTATGAGAAAAAGAAAACAAAAACTTTTCTGATACTTTTTCACAAAACCAACCTTTCAAACTTTAGGCACTCTTTGCGACATAGAAATCGTAGTTATTCTTAATTGCGTCCGACATATCCATCCAATCAATAGTATAAGTACCAAAATACTCATCTTTATAGTGTGGATCATTATAGCGTACATCATTATCATTACTTGCACCGACAAAACCATAGCTATAACCAGTAGCTACTACCCAATGGCCATAACTAATACCATTATATGCTGGCAGATATGCTGTATCAACATTACAAGCTACAGGATAACCTTTGTCAATACTGTAAATAAGAGCAACACTAAACCTCTGTTGATTCGTCTGAATATATTGATATGTTCCAGACCCTAAAGCCTTGTTTAAGGCCTGTGTTATCGTTGCAGCTGTTGTTAATCCCAAATTATCTGTATTGCAATAACTAGATCCTGCTAAATTTTTTTGCGTAAGTGTAGAGCCACTTTTTTTATACTTAATAATCATTTGTGCCGATGCTGGGCCACAATAATTGTACGCCTCCTGTCGAATTGGATCAATCCTCAAAAATTTTTGTGCGCCACGAAGTACCGGCAACGTCCTTACCGTCCTTTTGGAGAACCTGGGTAATGACGATCTTGGTTACGCTGGGGTCGGCTTCAACACTGGAGTACATGGTAGCTTGGCTGCCAGAAATCGACAGGTAATTGGAAAGGGTGGGTTCGGCAACATACCGGGCGAAAGCAGTCACCGAAAACGCAAGGCAAAGGGTGACTGTCAAGACAAGGGACAACCATTTCTTCATGGACTTTCTCATACAATATTCCTCCTAATTTTTGATTGACCAGGGCCCTTCTACTCTTTCCCCTACTATATATCCTCTTGGAAGGGTCCATTTTTAGACAAGCTTTTTCAAAAAATTTATAAAATCGCCATTTTTAGCGTTATATACTATTTTATGGTTATAGAATTGGCTACATTGACCAATTCATCCTTGCTCAAATGCCCGGATATACTAAAGAAATATTCTCCGTTGTCCCAGTAGACAACTTTGTTTGTAGCGTTGCCCAGATACCAGGCTTTTTGTTTCTTGTTCAGCGAAATTTCAACCGGTTTTACTTTTTCTGTGTCTATATCAAGTGTAGCCTGGTCTATTCTGATTTGACGGAATACAACAACCAGGTCATTGCCATTATTTTTATTGTTAAGATATTTTTCCTCGTGAAACTCCCCAATAGTGACCTCCTGCTCCAGTTCAAACCCCTCCGGAACATACCCCAAGGTATAGCAGACAAACTCCCCCGGGACAAACCCGTCTGCAATCTTCTCGTAGTAAATAGTGGAATATTTTTCGTACTCTTCCCGCCTCATCTGGAAAAATTGGACCACACAGGCTATGGCCACCGACACACTAAGTACCGCCGCCAAAAGCACCGCAACGGAACGCCTTGTCCAGTGGCGGTAGGTCCACGTATCAAGGAAAGGAGTGTTATTTTCATGGGTAAAATACCAGTCCGCCTTTTGGCAAACCCACCACATTTTATACCGGAATCCGAGGGACAGCCGGTAGGGATGCCTTGGCTTGGAGGGATAGCGCTCCTCCAGCGTGTCCAACCAGCTTTCGCTTAACTGCCCCAACAGGGTGTCGATCCTTTCAATACTCATTGTAACCCTCCTCTCTTAGCTTCTTCCTCAAAATTTCTCTGCCGCGTTCCAACCGCTTGTAGATGGTCCCAATCTTCTCCCCCAGAATCTCCGCAATCTCCGCCGGGGTGTATTCCATCCCGGTGAGCAGAAGGGTCTCCTGGTAGGTCTCCGGTATCTCTTCCAAAATAGAGCAGACGGAAGCTTCTGAATTTTCCGTAGACCAGGTTAAGGGGGTATCTTTCACAAAAACAACTCCTTTTCTTTTCCGGTAAATGTTTCTCGCTTTGTTCCGGCTCACCAGGATGATGTAGCCCCTTTGGTGGCGTTCATCCAGTCCCCGGATCTTTTCAAAATGCCGTATAATGTCCAAAAATGCCTCTTGCAGGGCGTCCTGGGCCAGCCCTTGGTCGTCCAATATCTCCATGGCTGCCTGCATCATGGGCTGTTCATACATTTTGTACAGCCAGGAGAAAAGGACCTTGTCCTCTCGTACATCCAACAGGCCAAGATAGGCCGGGAGCATCACGCCACCTCCTGTTCCTTCCAACACCGCTTTCTACACAACCATACCGGTCATCCCCTTTCTTGTCAAGTCTCTTTCAGGTCCCTCTACTCTATATCCGCTTCAAACAGGCCATTTTTGGACAAAGCTTTGTAATTTTTTTTACGAATCAGCGTTTTGCACAATTATTTCATCGAAACTTGTAACAAATGACCGTCACAGATCGGAAAAAATCTACCCCGGAGACGCCAAAAGCCGCCCTCCCCATTCCCCGGGGAGAGCGGCCTTGCCGTGCAGAACGATCTTTGTCCCTAGCCCTTGGCAGGGGAGGCTTTTTCCAGCTTCTTCCGTTCGGAGTGGGAAACCACCATAGTCCCTACCAGGTCGCCCAGGCAGTTCATCATGGTGAAGCCCATGTCAATCAGGGCGAAGATGCCGGAGACGATGCCAACCACCTCCAGGGGAAGGCCAAAGGCGTCGATGACAATGGCGATGGTGACAATGCCGCCGCCGGGAACGCCCCCTGCTCCGGTGGTAAGGATAAGGGAGATGAGCAGGGCCTTGACCAGCATCCCCAGGGAGAGAGGGGCGTTGATGGCCTGGGCCGCGAAAAGGAAGGTGATGGCCAGCATAATGCCGTTGCCGTCCTTGTTCACCTGGCTGCCCAGGGGCACGGTGAAGCTGGAGACAGACCGGGGGCACCCCAGGTCGTCGGCACAGTTCAGGTTCACCGGCACGCAGGCCAGGCTGGAGCTGGTGCCCAAGGCGGTGATAATAAGGGGGGACGCTTTCTTGAGGAAGGTCAAGGAGCTGTACCCGGTAAGGACCTTAAGGATGAGAAGATAAGCGCAGATATGGATGAGAACCGCGCTGTAGGAAGCGCCCAGATACTTGGCCAGGAAGCCGAAGAGCTGGGACCCGTAGGTTCCCACGGTACAGGCCATCAGGGCGCAGATGCCGATGGGGGCGTACCACATGATGATCCCGATCATCTTGTTAAAAAGGGCGGCCAGGGCGTTGAAGCCCTTGGTGAGGACGGCCTTTTCCTCCGGCTTGAGGAAGAGGATGGCCACACCGGTAAAGGCGCTGAACACCACGATTTTGTCAAAGCTGCCGTTTGTCAGGGCCTCGAAGATGTTGGAGGGGATGAGCCCCACCAGGGTGGCCCCCAGGGAGGGGATGGTCTCGATAGCGGCGTCATAGCTGCCTTCCAGGAGGAAACCCTTGCCGGGCTGGAAGAGGTATCCCACCAGCAGGCCCAGGGTGATGGCCCCCACAGTGGTCAGGCAGTAGTAAAGCATAATCTTGGCCCCCACCCGGCCAAAGATCTTGGGATCGTCCAGGGCGGAGATGCCGGAGATCAGGTTCACCACCACCAGGGGAATCGCCGCCATCTTCAGCAGATTGAGAAAGACGCTGCCAAAGGGTTTGATGACAACAATGTCCTTTCCAAAGATAACGCCCAGCAGGATGCCGATAACCATAGCCACCAGAAGCTTGGTGAGCAAGGGAGTCTCTTTATACTTCTTCCACACAACAATACACCTCTTTTTTCGTTTTCTTTCTTTTTCCTCTTTGCGTTCCTTTTTGTATTATTGACCCGCCAGGGCCGCCACCTTGTGCAGGGCCTCCGCCACCAGGTCCATCTGCTCCGGGGTGTTGTAGAAGTTCAGCCCAAAACGGATGTACCCGCCCCGCATGGTACCGTGGATCCGGTAGGACCGGAGGATCTCCACCACCTGGTCCTCCCGGTCCGCCGGATAATAGACGCAGACGATGCCGGAACGGTTCTTTGGGTCCTTGGCCTCCACCACCGGAAGCCCCAGGTTCTTTAGCTGGCCCCGGAGCCGGTCCTCCAGCATCCGCACATGGGCCTCGATCTTTTCCACCCCCAGCTCCAGGAGCAGCTCCACTCCCTTGGAGATAGCCAGGATGCAGTTATAGCTGAGGTTGCCGGACTCAAACCGCCGGGCGTGGGGGTACCACTCCAGCTCCTCGAAGTTTTCGGTGACGGAGGGGGGCGACACATGGCTGACGGTGCTTTGGTACCCGGCATAAGGGGGGATGATGGTTTTCACCAGGCGGTCGGAACAGTAGACAAAGCCCGCCCCCAGGGTGGCCAGCAGCCCCTTGTTCCCCCCGGCCACCAGGTAATCAATGTTCATCTCCTGAACGTCGATGACCATCCGCCCCAGGGCCTGGATGCCGTCCACTGCAAAGAGGACCCCGCGCTTTCTGCACTCTGCCCCCAAAGCCCGGAGATCCGCCAAAAAGCCGGTGGAAAACTGCGCCGCAGAGACGACGAGGATCTTGGTCCGGCTGTCGATCTTGGCGATCATATCCCCCAGGGGGATCTCCCCATTTACGCTTTTAACGATGTTCAGCTTGATGCCCCTCTGCTGGTGGGCGTTGATCCAGGGGAAGAGGGTGGACTGATGCTCCTGGTCGGCCAAAACCACCGTGTCCCCGATCTCCAGGGGATACCCCATAGCCAGGATGGACATTCCCTCGGCGGTGTTTTTTACAAAGGCGATCTCGTGGGAATCGGCGGCGTTTACCAGCTTTGCCAGGTTCACCCGGGCCTGATCCACAATGGCCCAGGACTTGGGAACAATATCCTCCCCGAAATCCCGAACATAATCCGCCATAAAGCTGTTGTAGGCGTCCTGCACCCGTTTTGGGGGCATCACCACCTGGGAAACGTTGAGGAAGATATGGTCCCCTAAAAAACCATACTCCCTTTGGATCAGTGCCTGGTCCAGCATTGGGCATCCCTCTCTTTCTTAGCTTTCTTTTCCTTCTTCTCTTTGTTCATTCGCTGACACTTGCATCATTTAGATAGTTGTAAATCGTATACCGGGAGATGTCGTAATATTTTGCCACCGTAATGGCGGCGTTTTTGATCTTAAAGGCCCCTCTGCGGTTCAGATAGGAGATTCCCTCCACCTTCTGCTCCCGGGTCATGTGGGCCACCGGGACCCCTACATGATTGATGGAGTCGGTGATAAGGGCCACCAGCAGCTCCTCCACATTCTCAAAGAGGACCAGCTCCTCCGCTTTCTGCTGGGTCTGGGGGAGATCCGCGCCGATCATCCGGTCCATAAAATTCCGGGAGCGGATAAACTCGCTGACATCAATGTTGATGCAGAGGGATCCCAGGATGGTGCCGTCCTCTCCTTTCAGGTAGATGGTGCTGGAGCGGAGGAACCGTCCGTCGGAGGTTTGGGAGATGTAGTTGTACTTGCCGTCCTCCTCCTCCTTCCCCTGCATAATGCGAAGGCCCAGCTTGCTTCCCCCCTGCCCCACTTCCCGCCCGGTGACCTGACCGTTGGCGATGGCTACAATGGTGGAGGAAAAATCCCGGGTGTAATCGTGGACTACAAATTCGCAGTTGTCCCCAAAGTGCTTTGCCATCCCATCCAGGAGCGGGGAAAGCAGGGGAAGGATCTCATCAATAGAACGCATTTGTCAGGGCCTCCTTTTTTATTCCAGCAACGCAATAACGTCGATCTCCACCAGGATGTTCCGCAGCTGGGCCCCCAGGGTGGTCCGGGCCGGGAAGGGCTGGGGCATCATCTCTTTGTATACCTCATTCATAGGGGCAAAGTTTTTGATGTCCGAAAGGTAAACGGTGGAACGCACCACCCGGTCCAGGGAAGATCCCGCCGCGGTGAGGACCGCTTCCAGGTTTTTGATGACCTGCCGGGTCTGTTCCTGGATAGTCTCCCCGATTTCCCCGGTGGCCGGGTCCTGGGGACGCTGTCCCGCTACAAAGACGAATCCCCCTGCGGCAATGGCCTGGGAGTAGGGCCCCGCCGGCGCAGGGGCGTTTGCTGTTGTGATCTGCTTTTTTTCTTCTGCCATTTTTTACCTTCTTTCCTTTCTTCGCCGCGCCGGAGGCTGGTACCCGCCACCGGCTTTGTCCCCCGGGCCCCTCGCCCGGAATCCTTACAAGAACAGTATACTTCAACAAGAATTGTTTTTCAACAAAAAATTGTTTAATTCAACAAAGATTGTAAATCGTGACAAAACGAGGCTTTTCGATTTGTGCAGAATCGCCAAGCGGACAAAAAAGGGACGAGCCTTTTGGGGCTCATCCCTTTTTAATTGGGTCCGTTTTTTCCCAGGAGCAGCGACCCGGACGCCAGGGGGGCTGCGCTCATCCCCGCTTTGTATCCCGGCCTATGCCCTTGTGTCAAGACCGACGGACGGGTCCCCGCCCGGGGTCTCTGTCCGCCGAGCGGCAGCATCCAGCTCCGCCTTGGCCGCGTTGTACGCCGCCTGGTAGATCTGGGTCGATTCATACTGGAACCGTGTCTCATCCATTGTGGGGACGGTGATCCAGCCCTCGGCTTCCCGGTATCCTGCAATCATTTCCCCGTCCTCGTTATAGATCTGCGCCAACCTGCCGTTGACCGGGCCGTGGAACACCTTGGCGGTGCAGGGAATCCCCATCAAAAGCAGGAGGGGATCCGTCCCGGGCTCTATACGGCGTTTGCGGCTTTTCAGGGCGGTAGTCACCTGGGCGATGGCCCGGTCCCGGTCGGGGGAGACCAGCTCCTTCATTTGGGCGTCCCGCAGGGCCGAAAAGCCGGTCCGGGGCTGGCTGTCGTAGCCGTCCATGTACCGGTCCTTGGCGGCGTCGGCCCGGGCCTGGGCCTTGATCTGCCCAACATACTCGTCGGACAAGGCGTTGCTGACCTTGGCGGTGATGGGCTTGAACAAGCCCTCCTCGCTGGCGCTCAGCCTTGGAGGCTTGACCCTTTGGGCGGCCTTGTAGGTCTTGGGCGTGAAGCGAATGGTCATGGCGATTCCCCCTTGTTTGATACCAGTATAACACGAAAACAACAGGCATTCAAGCCTTACAGGAACAGCGGCGCAAACACCAGGGCCACCATGCTCATCAGCTTGATGAGGATGTTGATGGACGGTCCCGCAGTATCCTTGAGGGGATCTCCCACCGTGTCCCCGATGACGGCGGCCTTGTGGGATTCACTGCCTTTCCCGCCGCTGTACCCGCCTTCAATGTATTTCTTGGCGTTGTCCCAGGCGCCGCCGGCGTTGGCCATCATCACCGCCATCAAAACGCCGGTGACCGTGGCCCCGGCCAGCAATCCCGCCAGGGCCTCCTTCCCCAGAAAGAACCCCACCGCCACTGGGCTGGCAATGGCCACCACGCCGGGGAGGATCATTTCCCGGATGGCCGCCTGGGTGGAAATGTCCACGCACCGGGCGTAATCCGGCTTTTGGGTCCCAGCCATGATGCCGGGGGCTTCCCGGAACTGGCGGCGCACCTCGTCGATCATCTTGTTTGCCGCCCGGGAGACCGAAGAAATGGTCAGGGCGGAGAAAAGGAAGGAGAGCATCCCCCCAATGAGGAGCCCTGCCATCACCCGGGGATCCAGGATGTTGATGGTGTCCAGCTTCACCGCCAGAGCGTAGCTGGCAAAAAGGGCCAGGGCGGTGAGAGCCGCCGAACCGATGGAAAAGCCCTTGCCGATGGCGGCGGTGGTATTCCCCACCGAGTCCAGCTGGTCGGTGATTTCCCGGACCGAATCGGGCTGGCCGCTCATTTCGGCGATACCCCCGGCGTTGTCCGCCACCGGGCCGTAAGCGTCCACCGAAATCACCATGCCAACGGTGGCCAGCATCCCCAGGGCGGCCAGGGCGATGCCCAGGATGCCGCAGAAGTAATAGGAGGCCAGGGTGGCCCCTGCCAGCACCAGGATGGGCCAGACGGTGGAGAGCATTCCATAGGAAAGCCCGGAGAGGATGTTGGTGGCCGCCCCCGTCTTGCAGGAGGCGGCAATCTCCTGCACCGGCTTATAGCGGTCGGAGGTGTAAGCCTCGGTGAGCCTGCCGATGAGCAGTCCCGCTGTGATGCCGCTGACCACTGCGGCAAAGGCCAGAAGGCCCTCCCGCTCCGGAAGGAGCCATCCCAGGAAGAAGGCGGCGATGACCAGCAGCACCGCGCTAAGGTAGGTCCCCAGATTAAGGGTCGCCTGGGCGTCTCTGGCCTTCCCCATCTTTACAACCAGGATTCCCAGGATGGAACTGAGGATCCCAGCCGCTACCAGTCCCAGGATATAGGGAAGGATCTCCGCGCCCCCGGACATCGCCGCCAGAAGGAGGGCGGAGACGATGCACCCCACATAGCTTTCAAACAGATCGCTGCCCATCCCGGCTACGTCCCCCACATTATCCCCTACATTGTCGGCGATAACGGCGGGGTTCCGGGGATCGTCCTCGGGGATGCCGGCCTCCACCTTGCCCACCAGGTCGGCCCCCACATCGGCGGCCTTGGTGTAGATGCCCCCGCCCACCCGGCAGAACAGGGCGATGGAGCTGGCCCCCAGGGAGAAACCGGTAAGAACACTGAGGTTCCCGGGATTCAGCAGGTAGATGATCCCCACCCCCAAGGCACCAAGGCCCACCACCATAAGGCCCATCACCGAACCCCCGGAGAAAGCGGCCCGGAATGCCTCGGTGGGGCCCTGCCCCGCTGCCTGGGCGGTACGCATATTGGCGGAGGTAGCCGCCTTCATGCCGCAGAACCCGGCAATCACCGAAAACAGGGCCCCCAGCACAAAGGCCAGGGCGGTGGTCAGCCCCAGGCCGGGGGTGATGGTCAGGACGATGAAAAGCAGGGCCACAAAGATGGTCAGCACCTTATATTGCCGTCCCAGGTAGGCCATGGCCCCAGAGTGGATATACCCGCCGATTTCGGCGATTCTGGGGTCGGTGATTTGGATACGCTTTACATCCATCCCCTGCATCATGGCAAAGGCGATGGCTGCTGTCGCTGCTAGGATCAAGCTGATTTCCATATCGGATCCCTCTCTTTCTCACAGTGTTTCCCCCTGGATCGTCTAAAAAGAGTTTTGCCGGTTTTTCCAGGGAAAAACAAAAAAAGGGCACATCCCAACCCTCGCCCTTTCAGGCGGCGGTTTGCGGAAAGTCCTTTTTCTTTATGATAACACGTTTTTGGTTTTGACGCCAGAGGGGTTATGGCAAAAGTTTCCCTTCCTGCCGCTTGGGAAATTGTGCAGGGTGTTGCACCGGCCAAGATGATCGAACGGGTTTGGGGTAGCAGCCCCAACAAGAAGCGATCCAGGGGGGCAAATGAGCGGAGTGAAATTTGGGCTATGGGTCAATACTTGCTCTCACGTTATAAGAAGCACCGACAAACTAAAAATTGCGCTTGTTTATCATCCAAGTCTTTCTCGTATGGAAATTTTATCTTCTTCCCATGCGCTATATAGTTCCTTGTTTTCTCTCCACAACTCCTTTAGCTCAGAACTATCAGATAGAACTGCGTCAATAGCCGCTATAGCTTTCCGCCTAAGTGGAGCAAAGTCAAAAGACTTCAATGTTCTTATCCATTTGAGATAATCCTCATCATCACACCTATATTGTGTTTCGTTGAATACGCTGTCAATAACTGCGGCTGATACCAGTGCGTAATGCCCCTCGTCATAACCGACATACTTTGCTTCAATCACAACGTCAAAATATTTTTCCATATCTGCAATAATCTCTTGCGACGCTTTCAAATCATCCAAAGCATCATAAGCTGTATCGTCATCAAACACACCATAACTCCATGCACCCATTTTAATTCTCCCTAAAACTGGATTTGTAGACTTGTTTTGAATAAGTAATAACATAATAAGAACTAGTTTTCAAGCCATGTTTCATTGTTCGGCATAGCAGGGTGGCTGTCAATCAGCCAAAGTTTTCTTGTGATACTTTACCACACATGAGCATTTGTGCAGGGTGCTGTCCCCGCCTGAAGGTCGTACCTTGCCTGTACCATCAGGCAAACAGCTCCATCCGCCCAATGCGGTCGAAGGCTTCTCCCATCACCTCGTTCTCCACTGTGCAGGCGATCCGCAGGTACCCCTCCCCGTATCGCCCAAAGGTATCCCCCGGCAGCACCAGCACATGGGCCTCCTCTAAGATCCGGCTGGCTGCCTGGGCCGAGGTCAGCCCCGTTCCCCGAATATCCGGGAACAGATACATACTCCCCTGGGGCTCGTCCACCGACATCTTCCCCAAGCCGTTGATCCGCCCTGCGGCATATTCCACCCGCTCCTTAAACTGCCGGAAAATCGGCGGCTCGATCTCCCTGCGCTCCCGCAGCGCCCACAATGCCGCCCGCTGGGAGACAGAGGGCGCCGAGTATACAACATATTCGTTCATCTGCTTCACCGCGCAGATGATCTCTTTGGGGGCGATCAGGTTCCCCACCCGGAAGCCAGTCATGATGAAGTTTTTGGAAAAGCTGTTCACAGTGATTGTGCGGTCTGCCATCCCCGGAATGCCCAGCATGGGGAAAAAGGGCTCCCGGTAGCAGAAGTTGGTATAGATGTCGTCGGCGTAGACCAGCAGGTCGTGGTGCTGGCAGACCTCTGCGATCTGCTCCAGCTCCTTCCGGGAGAGGCAGGCCCCGGTGGGATTGTTGGGGCTGTTCAGGAGGATCCCCTTGGTCCTTGGGGTCACAAGACCCTCCAGCCGTTCCAGGGAGATGCCAAAGCCCTCCTCCCGGCAGGTCGGCAGAGGCACTGTCACCCCGCCGGCGGCTTCAATCTGGCCCTGGTAGCAGGTGAAGAAGGGGTCCGGGACAATAACCTCATCCCCGGGATCCAGGGTCACCGCCATAGCCAAGTACATCGCCGTCAGGCCGGAGGAGGAGACAAACACCTCTTCGTCCTTTACCGGAATGCCGTACTCCTCCCGGTAGAAGGCCCGGATCTCCTCCCGAAGTTCCGGGTAGCCCTGGGGGTCGGTGTATTTGGTGTGCCCTGCCAGGGCGTCGGCAAAGGCCAATTCTACCACCCGCTGGGGGGTCTTGATGTCCGGATCTCCAATGGACAGATTGATGAGATCGTCATACCGCCCCGCCACCGAGGCCACCTCCGAAATGGCGTTGCTTTGGGGGACAAAGAATTTCTCGTTCAGCAGCTTCCGCACAGCCGTTTCCTCCTCTATTGAATCGTCTTCCAGTATTCTTCCATTCTGGCCAGAGAGGCGTCGAACCTGGCCTGTTCCTCCGGATCCAGCTGGGGATGAAGGATTCGCTCCACTCCGTTTTTGCCCAAGACACAGGGGAGGCTTGCAAACACTCCGCCATCTTTGCCGTCCACCGGGATGGACACCGGGAGAACCCGCCCCTCATCCCCCTGGATGGCCTGGAGGATCTGGGCGGCGGAATTGCCGATTCCGAACTCGGTGGACCCCTTGCCGCAGAGGATGCCCCACCCGGCCCCCCGGGCGGCGTCCTCCAGCTCCCCAAGATCCAGGCCCCTCCAGGCCGGATCGGTCTCCATCAGCCGGGCAATGGGCACGCCCCCCGCCGAAACCTGGCTCCAGCAGGAGACCTGGCTCTCCCCATGCTCCCCCAGGACCATCCCCTGGATAGAGCCCTGGGCGGCGCCGGTGCGGCGGGAAAGCTCCCGCACCTGGCGGGCGGTGTCCAGGTTGGTGCCGCTCCCCAGGATCCTCCCCCAGGGAAGGCCCAGCTTGACGGCCAGGTACCGGGCCACCAGATCCACCGGGTTGGTGATGACCAGCGTCACGCCGGAAAACCCGCTTTCCTTCAGCAGAGGGAGGATCTCGTCCATCACCCGCACCGATTCCGCCAATTCCTCCAGGCGGTCCTCCTTGCAGATGGGACCGCTGGCGCAGACTACCACAAAGCCGGCGTCCTTAAGGTCGCTGTAATCCCCTGCCCAGACCTTGGTCTGGCGGGAGACAAAGCCCGCCATATCCTGGAGGTCATCGGCCTGGGCCTTAGCCTTGAGGCTGTCGGTGTCCAGAAACACCAGCTGGTCACAAAGTCCCCGAAACAGAAGGGCCGAGCCCACATGGCTTCCCACGTGTCCCGCCCCGATAATACCGATCTTCCGGTCGTTTCTCATTTTCCCATCCCCTTTCGATTGTCCCATTATAGCAACTTTTTCCCTGCCCCGCAACGGTAAAATCCCCGGATTGACCAAAGTTCCTCTATCGTTGTATAATGGGTACAAATTTCCTGGGAAAGGTGGCTGCTCCTTTGCTGCTTATCCAATCGATAACCCTGGTCTGGCACAAAGAATCCCGAGGCGCTTCCGGCGCCGAAACCCGGGCCCGGTTCCCTCTGGCCTACCCCATCGAGGAAGCGGCCTCCCCCCTGCCCCCGGGAGAAGCCATGGTCCACACGCTTTGCTTTTACCAGTGCCATCCGGGGGAGATTATCACCAACCGGGAGGAGTGCCGCCGGGGGCTGGAACAGTACCTGCCCCGGCTGGGTTTTTCCCGGAAGCAGGTCTCGGCGGAGATCGCCCGGCGGCAAAGGGAGATGGGGCGGGTGCAGTTTCTTGCCTACCCGGACCATTTGAACCTGAACCTGACAAATCTCTCCTTCCGTCCCCTGGAGGAAAGCTGGGAGATCGTTTTTCGGTGGGATGAGCAGCGCAGCGGCCTGCCCTATCGACGGGGCCGCAACCAGGACTACAACAACCCGGATTCCCGGCTCTACCGAAAGGACTGTCTCAACGAAACCGCCTTTGTCCTTGCGCCGGGGCAGACCGGGCGGCTTATCTGGAACGAGCGGGACCGGGGGTACGACGACGGGATCTGGTTTTACCGCCTCAACGTCTGCAATGCTGCCGCCCTGCCCGGCCGGGAATTTCCCCCAGAGGTCTTTCTTCTTCGGGAACCGGACTTTGTTTACCGCCAGCTGGCGGAGTTGTACTAAGAAGCTGTATTCATAAACGGTTGTGGA
Organism: uncultured Angelakisella sp.; assembly: GCA_910585535.1. Classification (GTDB taxonomy): domain Bacteria; phylum Bacillota; class Clostridia; order Oscillospirales; family Ruminococcaceae; genus Angelakisella. The sequence continues at coordinate 22,809 of CAJUFK010000044.1, forward strand.
TACAGGTTCTAAGAAGCTGTATTCATAACCGAAGGATGCCGGATGGACAAGTTTTTTTCCCGTCAGACAAGGAGATTTTCCGCAGCCATACTTGACGTATGGCAAGGGAAACCGACGCAGTATGGCGGGAAAAAGACCGGCCAGACG
>CAJUFK010000045.1 GCA_910585535.1 uncultured Angelakisella sp.
GTAACAGGACCTTGGGGCCAAAGGCCCCAAGGTCCGTGACCACTAAAGGCCGCCGTCAGGCGGCCCTAAAGCGCCACCTATCAACACCCACCCAGAAAAAAGCTATTGACAAGCAGAGAAAAGGAGGTTATAATAGCATCCATACAAAACAAAGGCTGTGAAGAGGAGAGTAAGCCCTTCCCAGGTCCTTCAGAGAGTCCCGGCAGCTGAAAAGGGACGGAACTTGGACTGGCTGAAAATGGCCTCGGAGCCGCGCACCGACGGCGGCCCATCCCCCATTCGGATGGCGCCGGCCCAGGCTGTGACGGGATTCGCCCGTTAGCGCGATAGGGTATTCCATTTGTACCCGAAAAGGCGTCTGCTGTGAGGCAGATGTGAAGTAAGGTGGTAACACGCAGGTTTTTGCCTTCGTCCTTACGCTTGCCCCAAAGGGGGAGGCGGGACGGAAGGCTTTTTCTTTGTCCTGCACCATGATAACCAGGAGGGAACGGCGCGGTATGATCGAGATCTCACATCTCACCAAGGAATTTGACAACCCGGATAAAACAAAGCTGGGGGTCCTGCGGGACATCACCCTTACCGTGGAGGACGGGGACATCTACGGCATTATTGGCATGAGCGGGGCGGGAAAATCCACCATGCTCCGGCTGATCGGCCTTTTGGATACCCCCACCTCCGGCTCCATCATCGTGGAGGGCAAGGACCTTTCCACCCTGGCCGGCAAGGAAAAGATCGACTACTACAAAACCATTGGCACCGTCTTTCAGGGGTACAATCTTTTGATGCAGAAGACGGTGGCCCAGAACGTCCTCTTCCCCCTTACCCTTTCCCGGGGATACGATAAAAAGGCGGCAAAGGAGCGGGTATCGGAACTGCTGGAACTCACCGGCCTCACCGAAAAGGCCGGCGTCTATCCCAGCCAGCTCTCCGGCGGACAGAAGCAGCGGGTTGCCATCGCCCGGGCTTTGGCAACCAACCCCAAGCTGATCCTCTGCGACGAGCCCACCTCCGCCCTGGACAGCCTCACCACCCAGTCCATCCTGAAGCTTCTTTCGGACATCAACCACCGGCTGGGAGTCACCATCATCATCATTACCCACGAGATCGCTGTGGTTCAGAAGATCTGCACCAAGGTGGCGGTGCTGGAGGGCGGCGTCCTAGTGGACAACGGCCCCATCCACCAGGTGCTGGATAGTGAGATGCACCCCATCACCCGCAGCCTGTTCGGAAGGGAGGAGGTCTGACATGGCGGAATTTATCGCCGAGTACGGCTCTATCATCCTGGTGGCCATTAAGGACACCCTTATTATGGTGGTCCTTTCCACCGGCTTCGGCTATCTGCTGGGCATCCCCCTGGGCATCGTCGCCTATGTCACCGACCACGGCTCCATCAGCGAAAACGCGGTGGTGAACACGGTGGTGGGCTGGTTTATCAACATCGTTCGGTCCATCCCCTTTATTATCCTCATCCTCTTCCTGGTCCCTTACACCCGGCTGATTATGGGCACTGCCTCTGGCACCCGGGGGGTCATCTTCCCCCTGGTCATCAGCGCGGCCCCGTTTATCGCCCGGATGGTGGAAAGCTCCTTTAACGAGCTGGACAGCGGGGTCATCGAAAGCGCCCGGGCCATGGGGGCCACCAACCTCCAGATCATCTGGAAGGTCCTGCTGCCGGAAAGCTTCCCCTCCCTCCTTCGGGGAATGGGCATCGCCACCATCACCATCGTGGGCTACATCGCCATGGCGGGGATGGTGGGGGGCGGCGGCCTGGGGGCCGTGGCCATCAACTACGGCTACTACCGCTACGAACGCTCGGTGATGAACGTCACTATGGTTCTCACCATCCTGCTGGTGCAGCTGATCCAGGTGGCCTTTAACCTGATTGTCCGCAAGGTGGACAAAAACAAATAGCTTCCTTCTTCTTTTTCGCCTCCTCGTCCCTTCCCCCCATCCGGGGACGGGGAGGAATCCAAGGCGGCCTCCCTTTTGGGAGACCGGTTTGGATGAGGGCCCCGACGGGACTCCGCGGAACCGCCGGGACCCCATGGAAAATGAGAAGTTTTACTTAGGAGGTCCTATCTGATGAAAAAATTTATCGCTCTTGTGATTGCCGCCCTTTTAACCCTGGGGGTCGTGGGCTGTGGTGGCCAAAATCCCCCTGCCAGCAACTCCCCCGCCGCCCCGGCGTCCCCTTCCGACCCCGCCCCCTCCGGTGACGCCTCCAATGGACTCACCGTGCTGAAGGTGGCCGCCTCCCCTGCCCCCCACGCCGAGATCCTGAACTCGGTAAAGGACGCCATGGCCGCAGAAGGTTTTGACCTTCAGGTGGTGGAGTACACCGACTACATCATGCCCAACAACGCCGTTTTTAACGGGGAGATGGACGCCAACTACTTCCAGCACCAGCCCTACCTCACCAACTTTAACGAGAAGAATAAGACCGACCTGGTTGCTGCCGCCGCCATCCACTTTGAGCCCCTGGGCATCTACCCCGGCAAGACCGCTTCCCTGGACGCCCTGGCGGACGGCGCCACCATCGTGGTCCCCAACGACCCCACCAACGAGGCCCGGGCCCTGAATCTCCTGGCCGCCCAGGGGATCATCACCCTGAAGGAGGGGGCGGGTCTGGCCGCCACGGTTAAGGACATCACCGATAACCCCAAGAATGTGAAGATCACCGAGGTGGAGGCCGCCCAGGTCCCCATGGCCCTGCCCGACTATGACTTCGGCGTCATCAACGGCAACTACGCCGTCGGTACCGAGCTGTCCGACTCTATCCTGGTCTCCGAGGATCCCAGCTCCGAGGCTGCCCAGACCTTCGCCAACATTGTGGCTGTCAAACCCGGCAAGGAAAACGACGCCGCCATCCAGGCTCTGGTCAAGGTCCTCACCAGCGAGGATACCCGGAAGTTCATCACCGAGAAGTACGGCGTGTCCGTTGTGCCGGTGTTCTGATCCGGCCTGCCAAGAACAAAAACAGCGTCCCCCGGAGGAATCCCTTCGGAGGACGCTGTTTCTTTTTCTGGAGACGGCCAGGCTACAAAACCCCGTAAAAAAAGCGGATCAGCACCGGCACCGCCGCCGAGCAAAGCACCCCGTTAAAGACGGCCAGCACCACGATCTCCTCCCGGGTGCAGCGGATGAGAACCGCCAGGGTGGTGTCCTCACTGGTGGCCCCCGCCGGGGCGATGGCGGTGTAATGATTCAGGTGGGCGGCGATCCAGGGGATGACCAGGAAGGAAAACATTTCCCGTAGGAGGTTTCCCAAAAAGCCGATGGCCCCCACCTCCGCCCCGGCCAAGCCGGTGAGGAGGATCCCGGTGAGGCTGTACCAGCCCATTCCGCTGGCGATGGCCACGCTCTCCCCCAGGTCCAGGCCGGTGAGGGGGGCGCAGAACAGTCCCGCCGCCGCCGAGGCCGCCGTGATGGACAGGGGCAGGAGCAGCACCCGAAAGCCGTAGCTCTTCACCTTGGCAAAGACCCCCTTGGAAAGGCCGACGCTGATGCCCACCAGGAACATCAGCCCCCAAAGGAACCACTCCGAATTGCCCACAAAGAAGGCGGTCACCTCGGGGGGGAAGAACAGAAGGCCGCAGAGGACCCCGCCCAGAAGGCAGCCCAAAGCCAGCCAGACCATCAGTCCTCCCCCCCTTCCTCCCCCTCTTCGGGGCGTTCCAGGAACCGCTTGCTCAGGGGGTAAACAAGGGCCACCGAAAAGAGGATGGGCAGGAGGGCAAAGATCAGGCTTTTCAGGCCGATGGCCCCCAATTCCTCCAAAAAGCCGGGGCGGCTGCCCAGGCTGACCCCCATGGTAAAGATGAGGAGGGCGGTCATCCCCAGCTGGAGGCGGCTGTTCCACTTTTTGAGGTTTTGGGGGAAGACGGTGGCCCCCACCAGCACCCCGGCGAACATGATAAGTATGGTCGTCATTGCTATGCTCCTTCACAGAACACCGCCCTCCCTCCATTCCAGAGAAAGGGCGGCGTGATTTTTTGAGCAATCCAGCCGGCAAAAGATTATTTGTAGAATGCCTCCATGGCCTTGTAGGTCATGTACAGGTCGGCCTTGGAGATCACCTCAAAGGGGGCGTGCATGGAAAGCACCGCAACCCCAATATCCACCGTGTCCACGTTAAAGTGGGAGACATACTTGGCTACCGTGCCGCCGCCGCCCTGGTCCACCTTGCCCAGTTCCCCGGTCTGCCAGGTGACGCCGTTCTCCTCCAAAATCCCCTCCACAAAGGCCACGAACTCCGCCGGAGCGTCGTTGGTGGAGGACTTGCCGCCGGAACCGGTGTACTTGGTCAGTACCGGCCCGTACCCCAGATAGGCGCAGTTGTTCTTTTCGCTGACGTCGGCAAAAGCCGGGTCGTAGGCCACGTTGACGTCGGCGGAGAGGCAGGCGGAGGCGCGCAGGACGTGGCGCAGCTCCTTCCCCCCGGCCTGGGCCAGGTCCTCGATGAAATCGATGAGGAAATGGGAGTGAAGGCCGGTGACCCCGTCGCTTCCCACCTCTTCCTTGTCGGCAAAGACGGTGACGGTGGTGTGGGCAGGGTTTTTCGCCCCGATCTCCGCCATCAGCTGGGTGTAGGCGCAGACCCGGTCGTCATGGCCGTAGGCCCCGATCATCCCCCGGTCCAGCCCCAGGTCCCGGGCCCGGAAGGCGGGGACAGCGCAGAGTTCGGCGGACTGGAAATCCCGCTCCGTAATGCCGTATTTTCCGTTTAGGATGCTCATCACGTTCAGCTTTACCCGGTCGCTGATCTTCTCGTCGGGGTACAGCTCACACCCCAGGAGGATGTTCAGCTGCTCCCCCTTGATGCCCTGGGTCATGGGCTGCTTCATCTGGTCCTTGCCCAGGTGGGGCAGCAGGTCGGTGACGCAGAACACCGGATCGTCGGGGTCCTCCCCAATGGTAACGGTAACCGAGGAGCCGTCCTTCTTCACCACCACACCATGGATGGACAGGGGGACGGCGGTCCACTGGTACTTCTTGATCCCGCCGTAGTAGTGGGTCTTGAAGAAGCAAAGCTCCTGCTCCTCCACCAGGGGATTGGGCTTGAGATCCAGGCGGGGGCTGTCGATATGGGCGGCCTCGATCCGCACCCCGGCCCCGATGCCCAGGGTGCCCATGGTGCTGGCGATAAGGGCCTTGCCCCGGTTGTTCAGGTAGACCTTGGCCCCGGCGGGGTACTGCTTCCCCGGCTCAAAGGGGGTGTAGCCCGCTTCCTCCAGCAGCTTCACCATGGCGGCAACGGCCTCCCGCTCGGTCTTGGCGCTGTCCAAAAAGGCCTTGTAGGGGACGCTGAAGGCCTCGGCGGCCTCCTTCTCCTCGGGGGTCATGGTCTCGGACAGGTTCTTGGGGGTGAAGAGGAGTTTTTCCCGCAGCTCCTCCCCCTGGGTCTTTTTCTCACTCATGGTCAGTTCCTCCTAACTTATGTTACAGTTCCGGATAGAGCCGGTGATAGACCTCCCGGGTCTCCAGAACCTTTTTGACATACCGGTTGGTGTCCCCATAGGGGATGACGTCCAGACTCTCCCCGTCCCCGGAGTAACGGCTGTCCTCCAGCCACCGGGAGACGCTTCCCCGGCCTGCGTGGTAGGCCGCCAAGGCCTCAGCCTCCCCGCCAAACTCCCGGAGGAGCAGGCCCAGGTTGGCGCAGCCGTACCGGACGTTCTCCTCCGGCTGGTACAGCACCTCGGAGGGCACGCCCCCTTCCTCTCCCAGGCGGTAACGAACCCACTGGAAGGTATCGGGGGTCAGCTGCATCAGCCCCCTGGCATCCACCGGGGACTGTGCTGCCGGGGCGAAGCCGCTTTCGCTGCGGATGACGGCGTAAACCAGGGCGGGATCCAGCCCGCTGGCGGCGGCCTCCTGCTCTACAATAGGCTGGTAGCCCCGGGGGTAGGCGGCCCGGTAATACTGCCGCAGGCCCAAAAAGCAGAGGGCCAGGCACCCCAGGAGTACCCCGGGGAGAAACAATCGGTTCCAAACTCTTTTCAAGCGATCCCTCTTTCTTGTATCGGTGAATACTTTTCGTAGACAACGCTATAGGATATACGAAAAGTTTTAGTGTCCTCTCAGATCAAGTTCATGGAAGATGGTGTCGTTGGTCCCCCAGTCATAGACGAGGAAGAACCGGTTCCCGGCGACCTTGGTCTCAAAGGCCAGCGTTCCATGCTCCACCAGGGCGATCTCCTGGCCCCGCTGGGGCTCCACGGTGTACTCCCGGTTCGGAAACCCGGCGTAGTAGTCCCGCAGCTCCTCCAGGGGGAGGCCGCTTTCCAGCAGCATCCCGCCGAAGTATTGCATCCCGTTGCCGCAGCCTACCAGCTTTCCCGCCCGGTACACCGTTTCCAGCCGCATTGTATCGGCAGGGAGGGGCAGGGCCTCCAGGTCCTTCGCCACTTTTTTCGCCGCCCGGTCGTTCACCGCCGGGGCGGCGGCCAGAAGGGTCAGGAGGGCCAGCATCACGGCCAGGGCGGCGGTCAAGCATCCTTTTTTCATCGCTTCGTCACAGCCCCAGCTTGTTCATCAGCTCCAAAATCTGGAGCCGCAGGGCCGAGGTCTCCCCGGTGTTGCGGATGATGTAGTCTGCCCGTTTCTCGAAGAATTCGTCTCCGGGCTGGCTCATCATCCGGGCCCGGGCCTCCTCCTCGGAGAGGGCGTCCCGCTCCATAATCCGAACCAGGCGGTCCCCCTCCGGGGCCAGCACCGCCGCCACCTTTTCGCAGAGGGAATCCGCCCTGCTCTGGTAAAGGGTGGGGGCGTCCAGAAAGACCGCCCGGTCCCCGGCGGCTTCCCGGGCTGCGGTTTCCATTCCGATCCGGTCCAGGATGTAAGGGTACATGATCCCTTCCATCCGCCGCAGCTTCTTCCGGTCCCGGAAGACGATGCCCGCCAGGCGGCGGCGGTTGAGTTCCCCGTCCTTATCGATGATCGCCGAGGAAAACTCCACCGCCAGATCCAAAAGGCACCGCTGCCCCCGGCGCACCACGTCCCGGGCCACCTGGTCGCAGTCGATGACGGTGATCCGCTCCCAATCCCCCAGACGCTTACAGACGACGGATTTCCCCGCCCCGGTGGGCCCGGTAATGCCAATGACCCTCATTCCAGTACCTTTCCCCTTTCTTTCTCTTTTATCACATCATGCCTGTTCGATATGAAAGGCGGCGGCCCGCACCAGCCGGTTGTACACCGCCAGACCCACCCCGTCCTTTTCCGGGGCGTGGACATAGATTTTTTTTGCTCCCAGGCGGTCCAGTTCCCGCAGCAGACGGAAGATCTCCCGGGCTTGGGCGGCGTGGTCCCCCCGTTTGCCGTAGGCGAAGGCGGGGAGTTCCACCATGGGCAGGTCCTCCTCGAAGCAGATGGCGTACTCCCCGGGGCGCTCATGGTCCCGGATGTACCCCCGGAAACCCTCCCGGTCCCCGGCCACCAGCACCACCTCCGCCGCAGGGGCGTAGTGGCGGTATTTCATCCCGGGGGAATGGGCCTTTTCCCCATTCTCCAGATGTTCCAGCACACCCCGGTCCACAACAACCTCACCCAGGACCTCCCGGAGCTGCTCCAGGGTCACCGCCCCGGGGCGCAGGAGCCGGGGGCGGACGGCCCCGCCCCCCTCCCGGCAGAGGGAGAGGACGGTGGATTCCACCCCCACCCGGCAGTCGTGGGACTGGAGGATGGCGTCCACCCGGCCCCACAGGTCGTCCACACAGTGGCGCCAGGTGGTGGGGCTGGGGCTCCCGGACCGGTTGGCCGAGGGCGCTGCCAGGGGCATCCCCGCCGCCCGGATTACGGCCCGGGCGATGGGGTCCCAGGGCATCCGAACAGCCACCGTGTCCAGCCCCCCGGAGGTGGCGTCCGGCACCAGGCCCGACTTCGGCAGGATGATGGTCAGCGGCCCCGGCCAGAACTTCCTGGCCAGGAGAAGGGCCTCCTCGGGCAGCTCCCGAACCAGGGGGGGCCACTCCTCCAGCCGGTCAATATGGACAATAAGGGGATTATCGGAGGGCCGCCCCTTGGCGGCGTAGATCTTCCCCGTGGCGTCGGGATCCAGGGCGTTGCCGGCCAAGCCGTACACCGTCTCGGTGGGGATGGCCACGATGCCGCCCCCCCGGAGGATCCGTCCCGCCTGGTTGATCGCGGCGGCGTCCGCCGCCAGATCGTACCCTCTCAGCAGAAGGGTTTCCTTCGTTTGCGGTTCTTCTGTTTCCGTCATATTCTCACGACCTTGGTTTATTCGTTCTCGCTTTGCGTCCGGAGTTTCTCCGCCTGGTCAGCAGTGATGAGAGCCTCGGTGATCTCCGCAAGATCCCCGTCCATAATGGCGTCAATCTTGTACAGCGTCAGCCCAATCCGGTGGTCACTTACCCGCCCCTGGGGAAAATTGTAGGTCCGAATCCGTTCGCTTCGATCCCCTGTCCCCACCTGACTGCGCCGGGCAGAGGCAATCTCCCGCTCCTGGGCCTCCTGACTCCGCTCCAAAAGACGGCTCCGCAGCACCCGCATCGCCTTGTCCTTGTTCTTGTACTGGCTCCGCTCATCCTGGCATTCCACCACCAGCCCAGTGGGCAGATGGGTGATCCGAATGGCCGATTCTGTCTTGTTGATGTGCTGCCCCCCCGCCCCGCTGGAACGGTAGGTGTCGATCTTCAGGTCCTTGGGGTCGATCTGGACCTCCACCTCCTCCGCCTCCGCCAGCACCGCCACTGTAACCGTGCTGGTGTGGATTCGGCCCTGGGTTTCGGTCTCCGGTACCCGCTGAACCCGGTGAACCCCGCTTTCGTACTTGAGACGGCTGTAGGCCCCGTCCCCCAGAACAGAAAAGCTGACCTCCTTGATCCCCCCCAGCTCGGTCTCGTTGAGGTTCAAAAGTTCGGTCTGCCACCCCAGGCGCTGGGCGTACATGGAGTACATCCGGTACAGGCTGTTGGCAAAAAGGGCGGCTTCTTCCCCCCCGGCCCCGGCCCGGATCTCCATAATGACGTTCTTTCCGTCGTTGGGATCCTTGGGCAGAAGAAGGATCTTCAGCTCCTGCTCCTTCTCCTCCATGGCGGCCCGGGAGGTGACAAGCTCCTCCTCTACCATCTCCCGGAAATCCCGGTCCAATCCCCCCTGGTCCAGAAGTTCCCGGGCCTCCCGGCAGGCATCCTCCGCCTTGCGGTAGGCCCGCCAGCACTCCACCAGAGGGGAAAGGGCGGTGTATTCTTTCATCAGGGCGGCGTAACGCTGGCTGTCCCCCGCCACCTCCGGCTGGCTGAGGAGGTGGGTCATCTCCTCGTATCGCAGCTCCACACCGGAAAGCTGCTCTAAAAAGCCTGCCACGGCTCCTCCCCCTTTCTACTGCGCCCCCGGCTCCTCCCGGTGGATACGCTTGATATTCTTTTCGGCCTTCAGCCGGGGGATCTCTACCAGGTGGCCGCATTTTTGGCACTGGAGCTTAAAATCCATCCCCGACCGGGTGACCAGGAACTGCTTGCACCCACAGGGGTGGGGCTTCTTCATCTCCAAAATGTCGCCGACGCGCACATCCATGGCAGTCCCTCCTTTCTCTGTCTTCCATGACAATCTATTGTATCACAAACCTATGCCGCTGGCAAATTTTTTTATGGCTTTTCTTTTCCTTTGGGGTATGAGATCCCCTTTGCGGCAAAGAATACTACCAAGATAAGGCGGACGGCGCGAATCGGCGCCAATACGCAAAAGGAGGCAGGGATTATGCGGATCAAGATACAAGCGGTCTTTCCCAGCGGCGAGGAGGCCCGGCTGGCGGCGTCGGCCCTGGCGGCTGCCCAAGGGGGCGGCCTGGAACTGGCCATTTCCACCCATCGCCTGGGGGAGGGAATCTCCCAGCGGGCCCCCTTTGCGGCGGTTATGGGGCCGGCGTCCAGCGGCCCGGTGGCCGGGGGAACCCTGGTGACGGTGACCTGCGGCCCGGAGCAGGAGGCATTTGTTATGGGGGAGCTGGCCGCCATGGGGGCCAGGAAGGTCAGCCTGAACAGCCCGGAGTAGTTCCCGGCCCTTGCTATGGGAAAAGCACCGGACGCTGCGGAGAAATCCGTGGCGTCCGGTGCTTTTGTTTGGTTTTTATCCGCCTGCTTAAACGGTTCCAGGCGCGTTTAGGACAGAATCTCCCCGGACAGCTCCGCCAGGGTGGTCTCACCCCAGCTGTAGTTGGTCAGATAGCTGCCCTTAAAGAGGGGGCGAAACTCCTCCCTGCCGGAGAGATAGTCGTAAAGGTCGCACCTGACCCGCTCCGGGACGATGCGGCGCTTTCCGTCCACCGCTTCGATAACCTCCGGGATGCCGTACTCCTCCAGGGTGTTTTTCAGCCGGAGAGCGGCCTTCCGGTACCGTGCCAGGGTCACCGTGTTGACGGGCTCCTCCTCCCACAGGAAGCTGATGGCCTCCTCCGAGGTGACGTAGCCCCCCTTGCGGTCCACCAAAAGGGCGAACAGCTCCTTGGACTTTTTGTTCCGGAAAGCGATGGGCCTTTCCCCCACAAAGACGTCAAAGTAACCGAAGGTGCGGATGGAGACGGCGCAGTTTTCCGGCAGGGACTTCTTCTCCTTTGTTTTGGCCTCCTCCACCGAGTAGAGCATGACGAACCGGGAAACGCCCCCTCCGGGCTCCCGCTGGGAACAGATGGCCTTGATCCGCCGCCGGGTCTCGGTTCGGTAATCGAAGTAATCAAACTCCCCTTCGCCGTTACGCAGCAGCTCTGCAAAGTCCTCGTGTCCCGCTTCGCTGTAGGCGATGAAGCTTTCGACGGGGGCCCCTTCCTCCATCAGCCCCAGCCACTCCTCCTCTGTATAGCCAAAGAATTCGCAGATGTTTTCGCTGACGTACAGGGGCTTTACCACCCCGGCCGCCGTCACCTCAAAGGCGGCAAGGCCGTCGGCAAAGCGCCGGACCAGTTCCTTCATGTTTTCCTTCAGCTGGGCGTTTTCGCTGCGGATGACCTCGGCCTCCTCCGGATCCGGAACGGTGCGGCAGCAGTAAAAGCTCACCATTTCGTCCACCTTGAGGAAGATCCCGCTGTACCGCCGGAACTCCCCGGTGGAGGATTTGGCCCGGTAGGAGATTTGGGGCGGCTTCGCCCCCGGCTCCTCCAGCTTCTTCTGGCAAAAATCCCGGAAGAAGGTCCGGAACCGCTCCCGATCCTCCGGGGCTACCGAAGCCGCCGCCCACCTTTCCACCGCGTCGTCGGTCTGCATGGCCACATTCTCAAAGGGCAAAAACAGCGCGGAGCCGCCGCAGTGCAGACACTTCACCGTATTGGCGGCGATATTGAATTCAAAAATTTTGTCGTACACATCGGTTAGTGCCTTGAGATACCGCTTGGTCTCGGCGGTCTTTTGGGCCCGGCGCCGCTCGGTCACATCCATGCAGATGCTTTGGAACTCCTCCTCCCCTTTTTCGTTGATGCACTTTGTCACCCAGCCGAAAAGGTGGACCCGGGTCCCGTCGCATCGTAAAAGGGTCATCTCCCCGGCGATTGGGGCCCCGGCGGAATAGACCCGGTTCAGGTAAAGGGAAAACCGCCGCCGCTCCTCCATGGGAATCATCAGGAAGATGTTGCTCTTGTACAGCTCCAGGTAGTCCAGTTCCCCCTCCCTGGCCTTGGGAAAGCGGAAGATGTCCATCATCTTTTGGTTCAGGTAGGTAACCCGGGGCTGTTTTTCACAGGTGTACTTCAAAAATCCGCAGGGGATGGTCTCATTGAGAAACCGCAGGTCCCGGTTCTCGTTTTTCAGGTCGGTGATGTCCGTAAGGACCGAATCCCCAACCAAGCTTCCGTCCTCCAGCCTGCGGGAGACGGCGGTATCCCTCACCCAGATCACCGAGCCGTCCTTTTTCCCCAGGCGGTACTCATGGGTCAGGGTCTGTTCCTTTTCCGCCAGCCTTTGGAGCCATTGGACGTACCCCTCCCGGTCGGCGGGATGCACCGCCTGCCGGGCGTACAGATCCTCCTCCTGCTGCAGGAGGTCCTCCTCCCTGTAGCCGGTCATCCGGCACAGGCTGCGGCTGACAAAGTTCAGGCGAATGGGGCTGTCCAGCCGGTACTGGTGGTAACCGCTGATCCCCTGGCGCAGGATGTCCTCCCTGTCTTGCAGCATATCGGCAACAACTCCTTTTGGCAGGACTGCTTTTTCTTCCGCCGCGCGGCTGAAATGGGCCAAAGAATAGAATACCATATGATTTTAACAGAACTTTGACCGATTTTCAAACATTCCGCCCAGAGTTGTCATCCGGCAGGGGAATTTTGTTACGTTTTCCCCCGGAGGACCGCCTTTTGGATCTTTCCGCTGATGGTCTTGGGCATCTCCGGGACAAACTCCACCAGGCGGACCCATTTGTATTCCGCCAGCCTTTGGTTGCAGAATTCCTTAATCTCCAGCTCCAGCTCCTTGGACGGAGCGTGCCCCTGCCCCAGGACCACCACCGCTTTGATGGCCTGGCCCCGCAGGGGGTCCGGAACGCCGATGACGCTGCACTCCACCACCGCCGGATGCTCCATCAGAACATTTTCCACCTCGTAGGGCCCCACCCGGAAGCCGCCGGTCTTGATGATGTCGTCAAAGCGTCCGTGGAACCAGTAGCGGCCGTCGCCATCCTGCCAGGCAGCGTCCCCGGTGTGGTAAACGCCGTCCCGCCAGACATGGCGGTACTGCTCCTCGTTGTCCAGGTAGGCGGTAAAGATCCCCGGCTGCCTGCCGTTCTCCTTGGGGAGGATGACCACCTCCCCTACCTCTCCGGCGGGGACCGGCCTGCCCCGTTTGTCCCGAAGTTCAATCTGATAGAAGGGGGAAGGAGTTCCCATGGAGCCTTCCACCGCCTCCCTCCCCTTAAAGTTGGCCATCAGGAGGGTGGTCTCGGTCTGTCCGTATCCCTCGCAAAGGGGAAGTCCGGTCCGCTGGGTAAAGCGGCGGAACACCTCCGGGGCCAGCATCTCCCCCGCTGTGGAGGCGTGCTTCAGGGACGGCATATCGGGGATGCCCTTACGCACCAGATAGCGGTAAACGGTGGGCGGGGCGCAGAAGGAGGTGACCCCGTAGCGGTTGATGACCTGGGTCAGCTGTTTGGGGTCGAAATTATCAAAGTCGTAGACCATCACCGCGCTCCCCACCAGCCACTGGCCGTACAGTTTCCCCCAGGAGGCCTTGGCCCAGCCGGTCTCGGCTACGGTGAAGTGGAGCCCGCCGTCCTCGGCCTGCTGCCAGTATTTGGCGGTGACGATGTGGGCCAGGGGATAGGTGTAGTCGTGGATGACCCCCTTGGGGTAGCCGGTGGTGCCGGAGGTAAAGTATAGAAGCATCGGATCCACGGCCAGGGTGGGCTGGCGCTCCAGCGTCTCCTCCGCCTGTTCCATAGCGGCGGTGATGTCGGCAAAGCCCGGAACCCCGGCCTGTACGCACCAAAGGCGGGCTGTCAGTCCGGAACGGTCCAGAGCCTCCCGGATCCGATCCGGCACCTGGTCCTGGGCGGTGCAGAGGACGGCCTTTACCCGGGCGGTCTTCAGTCGGTACACCAGGTCGCTTACCGTCAGCATATGGGTGGCGGGAATTGTCACCGCCCCCAGCTTGTGAAGGGCGATGGCCGCGAACCAGTATTCATAGTGCCGCTTGAGAATGAGCATCACCCGGTCCCCCCGGCCAATGCCCTCCCGTAAAAAGACGTTGGCCATCCGGTCGCTTTGCCGCTTGATGTCGGCGAAGGTGAAGATGTGTTCCTCCCCCTCCACGTTGCACCAGACCAGGGCCCGTTTTTCCGGCGTCTTTGCCGCTATGGCGTCCACCACGTCATAGCCGAAGTTGAAATTTTCGGGATAGCAGAGGGTCAGATCCTCCAGGTTCCCCTCCCGGTCGGTGGTCTCGTGACAGAATCGCTTGTAGATGCTCATTTTTGCTCCTTTATCCCTCCGGGGACCCCCAGCTTTCGGAACCGCTCATACCGGCTCCCCACCAGGTCCGGCTCCTTGGCCAGCACGCCCAGCTCCTCCGCCAGAAGGGTCCGGAGACGGTCGTAAAATTCCTTTTTCCCCAGCTCTTTTTCGGAGAGGATCCGCTCCACCACCCCCAGGCTTTTGGCGTCCTCTGCCGTCAGCCGCAGGCTGGCCGCCGCGTCCCCGGCCTTTTGGGCGTTTTTCCAAAGGATGCTGGCGCACCCCTCGGGGGAGATCACCGAATAGACAGCGTTCTGGAGCATCCACACCCGGTCCGCCACCGCAAGAGCCAGCGCTCCGCCGCTGCCTCCCTCCCCGATGAGGATGGAGAGGATGGGAACGCAGAGGGTGGACATTTCCATCAGGTTTTCGGCGATGGCCTGGCCCTGGCCCCGCTCCTCCGCCCCCACGCCGCAGTAGGCGCCGGAGGTATCGATGAAGCAGATCACCGGGCGTCCGAACTTCTCGGCCTGCTTCATCAGCCGCAGGGCCTTCCGGTACCCCTCGGGATGGGGGGCCCCGAAGTTGCGGCTGGTCCGCTCCTTTACGGTGTGGCCTTTTTCGATGGCGATAACCGTCACCGGGGTCTCCCCCAGTCTGGCCACGCCGCCGACAATGGCGGGGTCATCGCCATAACGGCGGTCCCCGTGAAATTCCAGAAATCCCTGAAAGAGGTTCCGGATGTAGTCCAGCCCGGTGGGCCTGCCGTTGTCCCGGGCAAGCTTCACCCGCTCATACGCTCCGACGCTCATCTGTTCGCCCCCCTGTCATGGATCATCAAAAGGTCCGATAGATACTTCTTCTGCTCCCCCCGGGGAACGATGCTGTCCATAAAGCCGTGCTTCAGAACAAACTCCGACCTTTGGAACCCCGCCGGGAGGGCCTTCTTGGTGGTCTGTTCGATGACCCTGGTCCCGGCAAAGCCCACCATGGCTCCGGGCTCCGCCAGGATGATGTCCGCCTCCATGGCAAAGCTGGCGGTGACGCCGCCGGTGGTGGGATCGGTCAGAACCGCCACATACAGAAGGCCGGCGTCGCTGTGGCGCTTCACCGCCCCGCTGGTTTTGGCCATCTGCATCAGGGAAAGAAGGCCCTCCTGCATCCGGGCGCCGCCGGACACGGTGAACCCGATCACCGGCAGACGGTGCCGGACGGCGTATTCAAACAGGGAGGTGATCTTCTCCCCCACGGCGCTCCCCATGCTGCCCATCATAAAGTAGGATTCCATAACAAAAAGGCAGCATTTCCGCCGGCCGATGGAGGCCGTTCCGCAGACCACCGCCTCCTCCTCACCGCTGGCCGCCCGGACCGTCTCCATCTTGTCCTGATAGCCGGGGAAATCCAGGGGGTTCTCCGACCTCATCTCCGAATACAGTTCGTGGAAGCTGCCCTTGTCGGCAATCATCCGGATGCGCTGGCGGGCCTTCATCCGAAAGTGGTAGCCGCAGGGACAGACCAGTTCATTGGCCCAAAGACGGCTCAGGGGGATGTCCTTATGACAGTTGGGGCAGGTCTTTTCCGGCTCCCCGTCGTCCTGCTGCACCGGGGCGGCGGTGCGGCCGCCCTCCTCCAGCTGATTTCTGGGCTTCAAAAAACGCAACAGCGCCATGTTCTCACCTGTTTCCCATAAAAGTTAAATCGTAGCGTCCGGTGGAGAACCGCTCGTCCTCCACAATCCGCAGCTGTTCCTCAATATTGGTGGGGATGCCGTCGATGACCAGCTCACAAAGGGCGGCCCGAAGCTTTCGCAGCGTCTCCTCCCTGGTCTTGGCGTAGACGATGAGTTTTCCCACCAGGGAGTCGTAGTAGGGGGAGATGGCGGTCCCCTGGACCAGGCAGGTGTCAAACCGCACCGAAGGGCCTCCGGGGACGTGGAGCATCCGCAGCGTCCCGCAGCTGGCGGCGTTGATGCGGCACTCGATGGCCGAGCCCTTCATGGGGATCTCCCCCTGGGTAAAGTTCAGGGGGATGCCGGCGGCAATGCGGATTTGCCACTTCACCAGGTCGATGCCGGTAAGCATCTCGGTGACACAGTGTTCCACCTGCAGGCGGACGTTCATCTCCATAAACCAAAAGTTTCCGTCCCGGTCCAGGAGGAACTCCAACGTTCCGGCCCCTACAAAGCCGATCTTCTTCACCGCTTCCACCGCCAGGGCCATAATGGTCTTCCGCTGCCCGGGGCCTACGGCGGGGGAGGGGGTCTCCTCTACCAGCTTCTGGTTGCGCCTTTGGAGGGAGCAGTCCCGGTCCCCCAGGCAGACGGCGTTGCCGTGTTCGTCGGCCAGGATCTGCAATTCCACGTGTCTGGCCGGGAAGATGTACTTTTCCAGGTAGACGCTGCCGTCGCCAAAGGCGCTGGCAGCTTCGCTGGTGGCCTGGAGGTATGCCTCCTCCAGCTCCTCCGGGTCCCGGACCAGCCGGATCCCCCGGCCCCCGCCGCCGGCGCAGGCCTTGAGCATCACCGGGTAGCCGATCTTCTGGGCCGATTTTTGGGCCTCCTCCACCGTGGCCGCCGCCTTGGTCCCCGGGATCACCGAAAGCCCTGTGCCGCGGATGAGTTCCTTGAGGACCGCCTTGTCCCCCAGCCGCTCCATGCTCTCCGGTTCCGGCCCGATAAAGACCAGGCCGTTGCGCTTGCAGAGGCGGGCGAAGTGGGCGTTTTCCGACAGGAAGCCGTAGCCGGGGTGGATGGCCTGGGCCCCTGCCATCAGGGCGGCGCTGATGATCTGGTTTTCATTGAGGTAGCTTTCCGACGCCTCGGGGCCGCCGATGCAGAAGCTTTGATCGGCAAGGGCCACATGGAGGGCATTTTTATCCGCCTGGGAGTAAACCGCCACCGTGGCGACCCCCATCTCTTTGCAGGCCCGGATGATGCGAACCGCGATCTCCCCGCGGTTGGCGACCAGTATTTTTGAGAACATGATCTACTCTCCTGTAATGGCAAAGGAAAATTCGGCGGAGACGCAAAGCCTGCCGTCTACGGTTACAGTCCCCTGGGCGAAATAGAAGGGGGGCTTCGCCCGGCTGATGCGGCACCGGGTTTCCACCCGGTCCCCCGGCCGGACAGGGGAGCGGAATTTCACGTTGTTCAGGCCGGTGTAAACGGGAAGCTTTCCCCCGGCCATGGCATCCTCCATCAGGATGCAGGCGGACTGGGCCAGAATCTCACAGAGGATGACCCCGGGGACGATGGGGCTGCCGGGGAAGTGTCCCCGAAGGAAAAATTCGTCCCCCCGGACTGTGTAATGGCCCACCGCCTCCTCCCCTTCCCGGTCCACCTGGTCCAAAAGGAGCATCTCGTCCCGGTGGGGGAGGATCTTCATGATCTGGTTTCGGTCCATCCTGTCACCTCCGCAAACGGAACAGCTCGGTGCCGTACTCCACCACCTGGCCGTTGGTGACGCAGATCTCGGCGATCACCCCGTCCTCCTCGGCGGTAATCTCGTTCATCAGCTTCATCGCCTCGATGATGCAGAGGGTCTGGCCCTTCTTGACAGCGTCCCCGATGGTTACGTAAGGGGCCGCGTTTTCCGCCGGGGCGGCATAGAAGACCCCCACGATGGGAGAGCGCACGCTGGAACCGTCCTGGGGAGCGGCAGGCGACGGGGCCTGTTCCGCCACAGGAACCGAGTAAACCGCCTCCCCTGCCGGGAGGGGAGCTGACCGCTCCAGGCGGACTACCCGCTCCCCTTCGGTGAACTCCAGACCGGTGAGGCCCAGCTCCTTCATCAGGCCGGCGTATTTCCGAATTTCGGCCTCGTTCATAAGATCACACCTTTCTAAAAGCCAGGCAGGCATTGTGGCCGCCAAAGCCCAGGGAATTGGAAAGGGCCAGGGTGATGTCTGCCCTCACTGCAGTCTGGGGGACGTAGTTCAGGTCGCAGGCTTCGTCCGGCTCACAGAGGTTGATGGTGGGGGGAATCAGCCCTTCCTCCAGGGCAAAGAGGCAGGCCAGAGCCTCCAGGGCGCCAGCGGCGCCCAGCATATGGCCGGTCATAGACTTGGTGGAGCTGACAAAGGCCCGCTTCGCCTGCTCCTCCCCAAGGGCCTTTTTGATGGCGGCGGTCTCCACCGCGTCGTTCATGGGGGTGCCGGTGCCGTGGGCGTTGATATAGACAGTGTCCTCCCCGGTGTATCCCGCCTCCCTCATGGCGTCCATCATGGCCTGGGCCCCGCCCCGGGCCTGGGGATGGGGGGCGGTGATGTGGTGGGCGTCGCAGGTGGATCCGTAGCCGCACACCTCGCCGTAGATCTTTGCCCCCCGGGCTTTGGCGTGCCGGTACTCCTCCAGGACCAGGGCCACCGCGCCCTCCCCGATGACAAAGCCGCCCCTGCGCTTATCAAAGGGCAGGGAAGCCCCGTCGGGGTCCTGGGAGGTGGAAAGGGCCTGCATATTGGTAAAGCCGGCCACGGCGGAGGGACAGATGGCGGCCTCGGCGCCGCCGGTGATGGCGGCGTCGGCGTAGCCGTGGCGGATGAGGCGCATGGCCTCCCCGATGGCGTTGGACCCCGAGGCGCAGGCTGTCACCGCCGGCATGGCGGATCCCCGGCAGTCGTGGCGAATGGCGATCAGCCCCGCCGCCATATTGCCGATCATCATGGGAACAAAGAGAGGGGAGACCCGGCGGGGCCCCTTTTCCAACAGCTTTCTGTACTCGTTTTCAAAGGTCCCGATGCCCCCGATGCCGCTTCCGAAGATCACCGCGAACCGCTCCGGATCCACGGTGCCCCCAACGCCGCTTTCCGCCGCAGCCTGCTGGGCCGCCGCTACCGCGAACTGGGCGTACCGGTCGGTGCGAAGCACCTCGTTGACCTCCAGGTATTCCCTGGGATCAAAGCCCTTTACCTCGGCCCCCAGCACCGCCTTGAACCCTTGGGTATCAAACAAGGTGATGGGCGCGATGCCGTTTCTGCCGTTTTTCAGGCCCTCCCAGGTTTTTTCTGTGTCATTCCCCAGGGGGGTAACGGCTCCCAGCCCGGTGACGACAACTCTTCTGTTTTCGCTCATCCGATCTCTCTCCCTTATCTCCTTGTCAGCTTCTACATGGCGATGCCGCCGTCCACCCGGAGGACCTCACCGGTGACATAGCTTGCCGCGGCAAGGTAGGCCACCGCCTCCGCCACTTCCTCGGGCTTTCCCATCCTGCCCAGGGGAACCAGCTTCAGCAGCGGGTTTTCGGTCTGGCTGCTGGTCATATCAGTGGCGATGAACCCCGGGGCCACCGCGTTGCAGCGGATGCCCTTGGGGGCCAGCTCCTTGGCCACCGATTTGGTCAGGCCGATGAGCCCCGCCTTGGAGGCGGCGTAGTTGCACTGCCCCACGTTTCCCATAAGCCCGGTTACCGAGCTGATGTTGACGATGCTCCCCTCCCGGCCCCGGAGGAAAAGCCCGGTGCAGTGGCGGATCATGTGAAACGCCCCCTTGAGGTTCACCTTCAGCACCTGGTCAAAATCCTCTTCCTTCATCATGGCCAGCAGGCCGTCCCGGGTGATCCCGGCGTTGTTCACCAGAATCTGCACCCCGCCGAAGTCCCCCTTGATCTTGGCCACCGCCTCCTTGGCGGCGTTAAAATCCGAGACGTCGCAGAGGTAGGCCCCGGCCTTGACCCCATATTCCTCCCGGCACCTTTCACAGACCCTTTGGGCCGCGTCAGGGTCGCCCACAAAGATCACTGCGATATTGGCCCCCAGGGAAGCCAGCTTGTAGGCGACGGCCTCCCCGATGCCCCGGGAGCCGCCGGTGACAATGGCTGTTTTTCCTCCTAGCATTGCTGCACCTCCGCCAGATATTCCATATAGTTTTGGGCCTTTGCCGACCCGTCGATCTTCCGGATCATGTTGGTGAGGGTCTTACCCGGACCCACCTCCAGGAAGGTGTCCACCCCAGCGGCGATCATCCCCCGGATCAGCCTCTCCCACTGGACGGGACTGCAGATCTGCCGGGAAAGCAGGCCGGCGGCATCCTCGCCGTAGGGCTCCGCTGTCAGGTCGGAATAGAGGACCACCGACGGCTTTTGGAACTCCACCCCGGCCAGCTCCCGGGCGAAGGCCTCCGCCGCTTTTTCCATAAAGGGGGAATGAAAGGCCCCCTTTACCTTAAGGGGAACGGTCCTGCCCCCCATCTCCCGGATCTTCCCGGAAAATTCCTCTATCCGCGGGGCAAGGCCGGAAACCGAAACCTGGCCGGGACAGTTGAAGTTTACCGGGTAGACATCCGGGACCTGCCGGCAGACCTCCTGTACCTGTTCCGGCGTCAGGCGGATTACCGCCACCATGGCGGTGTCAAACCGTTCGGCCTCCTGCTGCATCAGCCGGCCCCTTGTGCAGACCAGACGGAAGCCGGTTTCGGCGTCAAAGAGACCACTTACCGCAGCGGCTGCCACCTCCCCCAGGGAGAAGCCGGCCACCGCGTCGGGAACGATCCCCTGTTCCTTGAGGACCGCAGCCGCCGCCAGCTCCATGGCGTAAAGACAGGGCTGGGTGTTCTTTGTCTCCCGCAGCTCCTCCTCGGAGCCTCCGAAACACTGGGCGGAGGTGCCTGGGCGCAGGCGGTCACAGAGGGCGTACAGCCGGGCCGCGGCGGGGTACTCCTTGACCAGCTCCTTGCCCATTCCGGGGTACTGGTCCCCCTGACCGGAAAAAACAAAGGCTACTTTACCCATTGCAACGCCTCCCGAAGAACGGCTTCGGCCTCCTCCGCAACCTCTTTCACGATCTCTGCGGCGGGCTGTTCCTTTTTGACCATGGCGGCGATCTGCCCGGAAAGGAAGCAGCCCTTTTCCTCGCTGCCCTCCTGGACGGCCAGACGCAGGGCGCCGGTGGCAAGGGCTTCCAGCTCCTCGTCCGGCATCCCGCCGTACTCCGCCTTGGAATACTCCCGGGCGAAGCGGGTGCGAAGGCTTCGGACCGGGTGGCCCAGCCGCTTGCCGGTGACCATGGTGCAAAGGTCGGTGGCCTTTAGGATCTTCTCCTTATAGACCGGGTGGATGGAACACTCCCGGGCGCTTAAAAAGCGGGTGCCCATCTGAACCCCCTGGGCCCCCAGCAGGAAGGCCGCCGCCGCCCCCCGGCCATCGGCGATGCCCCCTGCCGCAATAACCGGCAGGCTGGTGGCGTCACAGACCTGGGGGACCAGGACCATGGTGGTCAGCTCCCCCACGTGGCCGCCGCTTTCGCCGCCTTCGGCGATAAGGGCCGCCGCTCCGCAGCGGGTCATCAGCCTGGCCATGGCCACCGAGGCCACCACCGGGATAACTTTGATCCCCGCGCCAAGCCAGGTCTCCATGTACTTAGAGGGGTTGCCGGCCCCGGTGGTGACCACCTGGACCTTCTCCTCCGCCGCCACCTGGGCTACCTCATCGGCGTAGGGACTGAGGAGCATGATATTGACCCCGATGGGGTTTTCCGTTTCCTCCCTGGCAAGGCGGATCTGCTCCCGGACGTACTGCCCCGGGGCGTTTCCCGCCGCGATGATGCCAAGGCCGCCCCCCTGGGAGACAGCGGCGGCCAGCTTTCCGTCGGCGATCCAGGCCATCCCCCCCTGGAACACCGGGTACCGGATGCCCAGCATCTCGCAAATTTTTGATTTGAGCATGGCCTCAGCCCTGCTTGCTCTGGATGAACCGATCCAGGTCGTCGATGGTCTCCACCTTCTGGTCCAGGTCGATCTCAATGCCGATTTCGTCCTCCAGGTTCATCAGCAGTTCCACCGTGTCCAGGGAATCGATCCCCAATTCAGAGAAGCTGCTTTCCGGCTTTACGGCGGAAACGTCGCAGCCGGTGCGTTCCGAAACGATCTTCGCGATAGCGTCAAAGTACATAATATAAATGCCTCCATTTGTTTTTTGCAGGCGGAATCAACCGCCTGGCAATTTTTTATTATATTGCCACGCTGTTCCAAAATTAGTCCCCCTCTGTTCCTCCTGCGTTCCCCGATCCAAAGGTCCGCCGCAAAATGTTACAGACTTGCCATTGATTCCCCCTTTGCGCCATGGTATAATGTCCCAAGGAAGATCCGCTTCGCGGCATCAGTCCCACCCAAACAGAAAAGCCCCGGTTACGCCCGGCGGCAAGGAGGAACCTGTTATGTTCGTAAAAAAATTGATGGCCGTCACCCTGACCCTGGCCCTTTTGGCTGCCTGCTCCGGCGGCGGCGACGGCGGCCAGTCCCAGGGGAACGGACCCTCTACAGAAGGAGACGCCGCTATGACCAACACTGACAATCCCCAGTTCGCCCCCGCAAACGGCCCCACCGCTGTCATCAAAACCACCATGGGGGACATCACCGTCCAGCTTTACCCCGAGGAAGCCCCCAAGGCGGTGGAGAACTTCCTCACCCATGCCAAAAACGGCTACTACGACGGCATTATCTTCCACCGGGTCATCAACGATTTTATGATCCAGGGGGGCGACCCCACCGGCACCGGCCGGGGCGGGGAGAGCATCTGGGGGAGCAGCTTTGAGGACGAGTTCTCCTCGAAGCTCCACAACTTCCGCGGGGCTCTCTCCATGGCCAACAGCGGCACCAACACCAACGGCAGCCAGTTCTTCATCGTCCAGTGTTCCGATCCTCTCACCGAGGACATCGCCACCGATACCATGCTCCAGTGGACGGTGAACCGCTTCCAGTGGCAGCTGAACACTTCCCCCGCTGAGGAAGCGGAGCAGCTGATGGCGGAGCTTAACGGGAAGCTTACCTCCTTCCAGCAGGATGGCCTCCCCCAGGAGTACCTGGACGAGTACCAGCCTGCCATCGACCGGTACCAGACGGTGGGCGGCACCCCCCACCTGGACTACAAGCACACCGTCTTCGGCCAGGTGATCTCCGGGATGGACGTGGTGGACGCCATCGCCGCCGTGAAGACCGGCGGCGGAGATAAGCCGGAAACCGACGTTTCCATTGTCAGCATCCAGGTAAACGAATAGGAACCCCCCGGCGAAGCCGGGGGTTCTTCATAGACGGGCAAAGCCCT
>CAJUFK010000046.1 GCA_910585535.1 uncultured Angelakisella sp.
TGGTAGTTCAGTTGGTTAGAACGCTAGCCTGTCACGCTAGAGGTCGTGGGTTCGACCCCCATCCAGGTCGCCATTTGGCTCTGTAGCTCAGTTGGTAGAGCAGGGGACTGAAAATCCCCGTGTCACTGGTTCGATTCCAGTCGGAGCCACCATTTGCGGGTTTAGCTCATCTGGTAGAGCGCCACCTTGCCAAGGTGGAGGTAGCGAGTTCGAGCCTCGTAACCCGCTCCAAAGGGAGGGAAGCGCCTGGGTGCTTCCCTCCAATCATACCATGGCTCTGTAGCTCAGTTGGTAGAGCAGGGGACTGAAAATCCCCGTGTCACTGGTTCGATTCCAGTCGGAGCCACCAGACAAGGGCCTGGAACCACAAAAGTGGCCCCAGGCCCTTATTTTTTTGCGGGTTTAGCTCATCTGGTAGAGCGCCACCTTGCCAAGGTGGAGGTAGCGAGTTCGAGCCTCGTAACCCGCTCCACAAAGCTTCCTTTGGGTAGGGGGCTTTTTTCTTATGCAGGGAGGTTTTTTATGATGCAGTCTGGCAGTATGCTCTTCTTAAACGAACACCAAGTGATCCGGCTGGAGGACGACGATGACATTCTGCTCTCGGTAGTCACCGACGGCAGGGTGGCGGATACCTTCACGGTGGACTACCCTAGCGCCGGCTACGGCGGCGGGGAACTGTACCTTTCACCCTTGGGACAGCATCTGGTCTTCTCTTACTTTTCCGGGGAAAGCGAGGAAGCGTTCCTCCTCCTAAAAATCGTCCAGGGCCATTTGGAGCCCCTCTATTCCTCCGGCTACCGCAATGGAGAGGGCACCAGCTACGCCTTCCTGGCAGGGGAGAGCCTCCTTCTGGAGACCCTTCGCACCGGCTGGTGGTGTGAGGATACGGCGGAAACCGACCAGGATGGCAGAGCCTTCTACCGGTTTGGGGAGATCCGCCTGCTGGATATAGGGAAAGGCGCCATGGAAGTTCACACAGTGCGGGTCTATCCGCCCAGCGGCTGGGAAAAGAACGAAGACGAGGATGAAGGGGAGTTCCGAATCCTGGAAGCGGAAGAGGATCTCCTGCGTCTGGAAGCACCCTGGGGCGAGGAAACCGTTTCCCTGCCCCTGGATGGGGATATTATCTTTACGCTGTAACAAAATTTCTCCCTTTCTGCAATATTTTGTCTCTTCCCAGCGTTTGTTTAGTAGAACTGCAAGAAAGGGGAAATAACTTTGGCAACTCGTGTTTTTTCAATGCTCACAGCGCTGGTCCTGGTTTGCGCCCTCACCGCCTGCGGGGAACAGGGGGATGGCTCCGGGGCAGTCCCGGAGATCACCTCTGGCAGCATCCCGCTCCCGACGTCCCAGAATCCGCCATCCGCCACGCCCTCGGAGCCGGATGCCGCTTCTGATGACCAGCCCCAGGCTCCATCCCGAGGGCCCATCGGGTCCCCGGCGGTCATCCTATACCCGGAGCTGGCGGACGAGACCCTCACCGCCTCGGCTCTCTACCGCCAAGCCCTGGAGCGGCCCTCGGTGATCTGCTACCAGGAGGAGCCCCTCACCGACCCCCAGCCGTTGGAGGATTTCCTGGCCGCTATGGAAAAGGGGGAGGACCGAGACCTCTATCTCTATCAGTTCTACTACTCGGAGGGCAACAGCGCTCCCTATACCTGTTTTCTGGTCCATTTTATTTCCTCTGGCGGTTCGGTGACGGTGGGCAGCAATTACAGCGACAACTGGGATACCGCTGAGGCAGAAGAATTCCGCCCTCTCGATTTGATCTCAATGAACAAGCATGGCTTTCTGTTTTACCGGGAGGAGGGTGTCAGTGAAGCGACAGCAACACAGGTGGTCAATGATCGAACCCTTGATATTGATTACACCGAAAAATTCCGCAAACTTCGTGACACCTACTTGACTCCTTTAGGAATGACTGCCCTTGTTGAACATCCTTGGTCCTCAACTGCGGAATTGGCTGAATCGGTAGACCTTGTTTGGGTCTTTGAGGACCTCTACCGCTCTGAAAATGGCGACCCTTGGGCCAGCCTGGGGAACAACTGGCCGCTGGATACCATGCTGGAAACCCTCTCCCATTATTTTGACGGCGTTACAAAAGAAATGATCATTGGTAGGAAATACACCAACGCTTATGACTCCCAAACGAACACCATTTTCTACGAGGGGGGCCGGGGTGGCATGACCCCCGTCTTCCGGGTGGACACCTGTATTGAAGAAGGGGATAGGCTAAGTATCGGCTACATGATCTGCGATGAATCCGGTGCCCCTGTGGAGGGAAGCCACTACATCCTCACCGTCAGGACCCTGGAGGACGGCACCTTCCGCTATCTCTCCAACCTGCCCAGCGACTGACAACCGCAGACAAAAACCAAAGGCCCTGGGGATACCCCGGGGCCTTTTGCTATAGCTGCTCCAAGATCAGCTGGGCGAAAGCGGAAATGTCCTCGTTGGGGTCGGCGGCGAAGCCCTGGTAGATGGCCCGGTCCGCCAGAAAGCGTTCCCGGAGGGACCGCCGCCAGGGCTCGCCAGGGACAGAGGACCCTACGGCGAACTGGTAGAGGATGTCCAGGATCTCCACCTTCAATTCCTGCGGCAGGGTCAGAAGGCCCTCCCGCAGGATACCGTAGGAGGGGAGAGCGGCGGGGGTAATCTGGCCCTGGTTGCAGAGGCAGACCCACAGATCGTAACTGGCTTGTTTGGCGGCCTCCAGCTCCCCGGAGAAAAGGGCCAGGAAGAGGGGGCCCAGTTCCATCTCCTCCCGGGCTGCGGCGGAGATGGCCTCGTGCAGCTGTTTATCCATTCTCGACGACCTCCTCCTCAAACAGAAAGATCTCCTCGATGGGGACGCCCACCGCCCGGGAGATGTCAACCGCCAGTTTGAGGGAAGGATTGTATTGGGCCTTTTCCAGGCGCATAATCGTTTCCCGGCGGACACCCACCCGGAGGGCCAGCTGCTCCTGGGTCAGCCCCTTCTGTTGGCGGAAGGCTTTCAGCCTGCACTCAAATTCCGGCATTGCTCAATCCTCCTTGTCCTCATCCCGTTCCTTCTGATCCCAACGGTAAAGGAGATACTGGCTGAGGAAAATATCCAGGGCGAAGGAAAGGGCGATGATAACAACGAGGGCGATCAAGGTATACTCCAGGCTGCCTATCAGCCGTCCTTGACCTAAGAACAGCGCGGCCAGGAAAATTATGGTCAAGGTGATCTTGTTGGCGGTATGCTGGGCTTTTATCTGGTTTTCCCGGTACCGCTCATCCATGAAGGTATTGGACATCTTGCCCTCATAGAAAAAGCCAAAGAATCCGAAAAACAGAAAAAAGGTGAAGGGGAAGATGCTTCCATCCATGGGGTAGGTGTAAAATCCCAAAAATCCAAAAAATCCGAAGAGCCCCAGCCAGCCCAGCTTAGGGTTGATCTTCCGTGTGATTGGTTCACGAGGCTTCCGCAGGCCGGCCCGGGCCAGCAGAAAAAGGAGAACCAGGAAATAAGCGGCAACTGCCAAAAATGAGAGGAGCATGGGAAGGTCTTGAAGCCGGAATTGATATTGGGAAAAATCCATAGGCGCTATCAAGCGTCCATTGTCGCAAAAGATGGCGTAACAGCAGGCTGCCGCCATCAGCAGGGCACAGGCGACACCGGCCAGAATCAGCCGCTTACCCGTTTTCTTTTTCATGGGAAGTCCTCCTGGTGAGATTTATTTGTCACTTTGCAAGACAAATATATCACCTTCTTCCTCGGTTGTCAAGGGAAAAGCTACAAACAAATCACTTTTTCCCAGAAAGTTGTACTTGACAAATAAGGTTTATCGCAGTAAACTTAAACACAGATACAGGTCTATTGCGATAAACCAAAGGAGGGTTACCCAGTGGAATACAAGCTGTTTGACGCCGAATACCGCTTTATGGACATCATCTGGGAGTTGGAGCCGGTAAACTCCACCCAGCTTTCCCGGGTTTGCCTGGAACGGCTGGGATGGAAGAAACCCACCACCTATACCATGCTTCGCAAGTTGGGGGAGAGGGGACTCCTCCAAAACGAAAACGCCACTGTCACCGCCCTGGTGGGGCGGGAACAGGTGCGCCAGTACGAAAGCCAAGCGGTGGTAGAACGGGGGTTTGAGGGCTCCTTGCCCCTATTTCTCACCGCCTTCCTGGGACAGCACAAGCTCACCCGGGAGGAGGCGGCGGAGCTGACCAAAATCATTGTGGAGGCGATTGAATGAGCATTCCGGTAAGCTGGTTCATCCAGATTCTGAATATGAGCATCGGGGCGGCCTGGGCAGCCCTTCTGGTGATGGCCGGGAGGATGCTCCTCCGCCGGGCCCCAAAATTCATTTCCTATGCCCTGTGGTCGGTGGTGCTGTTCCGGCTGGTCTGCCCGATCTCCTTTACCAGCGTCCTCAGTTTGATGCCCCAGCCCCAAACCATCCCCCAGGAGATCATCTACGCTCCCCAGCCAGAGATCGAAAGCGGCTTCCGGTTCTTCGATCAAACGGTGAATCGGAGCCTTCCCCCGGCCACCCCGGCGGCCTCGGCCAACCCGGTGCAGCTTTGGCTGGAGATCGGAAGCCTGGTCTGGCAGGCAGGGATGGTTCTGATGCTGGCCTACTGCGTTATCTCCTATCTGCGCTTTCGGGGGCGGCTCCGGGAGGCGGTGCTTCGGGAAGGGAATGTCTGGGAAAGCGACCGCATCCCAACTGCCTTTGTTCTAGGGTTCCTGCGGCCGAAGATCTACCTGCCCCTGGGGCTTACCGAGGAGGAACGGCGGTATATCCTCTGCCACGAGGAGACCCACATCCGCAGGAAGGATCACCTAATCAAGCCCTTGGCCCTTTTGCTCCTCTGCGTCCACTGGTTCAATCCGGTGCTGTGGGCTGCCTATTTTCTTCTCTGCCGGGATATGGAGATGTCCTGCGACGAGGCGGTGATGAAGACCCTGGGGCCCGACGTCCGCAAAGGTTATTCCTCCTCGCTGCTGGCTGTCTCCCAGCGGCAGAACGGCTTGGTAACTCCCCTGGCCTTTGGAGAAAACGACGTCAAAAGCCGTATCCAGAATGTTTTGCGGTACAAAAAGCCCGCTTTGTGGGCCCTGGCCGCAGCGGCGGCCTTGGGGCTGATCCTTGCCTTCTGCCTGATCTCCAACCCCAAGGAAACCGAGTGGGTGGCCCTTTCCAGCCAGAAGGGGCTTACCTGTCCGGAGCCCGAAGAAGGGGAGCGCCTGCTGGTGGAACGCCAGGGCTCCGGCTCGGTCTCTTTGGAGGACCGGGAACAGGTGAAGCGGCTGGTGGAATTGACCGCCGCCCTGGAGGTAGGGAAGGAACCCCTTCCCGCCGAAGAAAGGTCTGCCGACTGGGAACTGCGGTTCACCTTCGGGCAATATGATCCCGCCACGGCGGAAAGCCTCGCCCTTTGCTTTACCAAGACCCAGGTCTGGGGGGAAACAGGGGGCGAGAGGGGGCAGTGCTACCCCCTCCGGGAGTCGTCGGGGCTGTTCCGGATGGTGGAGGAATACACCTTCCTCCTTGACCCCGGCGAAGTGGGGGAGTACCAGGTAGGGTTCCAGGAGATCCGGGAGGGCCAGGCGGGACAGTATGTCCTGGTCACCGAGCCCATGGTGGGTTCCCGGCTGGCCTCCCTGCTGCTGGACGGCAACTTGACCGAGGAAAAGCCTGGCAGCATCCCGCCGGCGGACAACTACCTGTTTATCAATATGGGCCGGCCCGGGACTGCCTACTACCTGTATGAAGCCGGAGGCCGCTTCTTTATGGAGCGACCAGAGGACTACCGCCTGGAGTTGACCCAAGAAACCTACGGGGAGATCCGAAACATCTGGCGGACCATCGCCCACCGGGAGGCCCCCGACGAGACCAACGGCGTCTACACTGGCTACGAGGAGACGGTGGAGGGCCGGCGGCTGCGAAAATTTACCTATTACCAGGCCGACGTCGCCCCCCGGCTGGCGGAGCTGATCCTCACCGGAAAGGACGTCCCCCTCAACCCCTTGGAGAAGGTGGTCCCGGTGGACAGCTTCCTTCGGGTGGAGATCCGGGAGCCTGGAAACGCCTACTACATCTACCAGGAAGACGGGCATTACTACGCCGAACGGCTGACCGATTACCGGGTGGAACTGTCCTGGGATGCTTACCAGGAGATCCGGAACATCTACCTGGACGCCGCCGAGGACGGGATAGCCAGCGAGGGCCTTTCCTTCTACGCTGACGGACACTGGAATGAGATCGGCAGGGTGGGGGTCCAGGGGTACTTTGAAGCCTTTACTGCCCAGAACATCCCGGAGGAACTGCGGATCCAAAGCTTTACCCTGGGGGAGATCACCCCCATGGCTGTCTCGGCGGATGGCAATGAGTTTGCGGTTTGTTTCTTGTGGGACTACGACACCTCCGAGGCCAGCCGCTGGATCTCTGCAAACGGCAACGGCGTTCCCACCGAGAAGGGATGGCACTGGACCGAAAACTACCAGGAGTTCCGGTTCCGCAGGACCGCGGGCAATCTGTACACCATCGTGGGCATTGGCACCGGCGGCGGGGGACAGGGGCTGGAGCCCATCTCCTCCTCCAACACCCCTGCCACGGCGGCAAAAAACGTTTTGAACCAGCTGCTTTCCTGCACCCAGCAGCAGGCGGAGGAGCTGGACGCGGCGCTCACCCAGAATTTTACGACTGCGATCCAGAGCAACGAGGCTGGGAGGATGGCAGGGAACGGAAATGTGACCGACTACCTGACCAAACGGTTCGGCTCTCTGATGACCGGCAAATGTATTGAAATGATCGTGGCGAACCGGACCTATTACCAGGTGGTCAAAGTGACCAACAGCCGGGGGGCCGATATCCGGCCCCAGGGGCTCCAGCTGACCAGACGGGCCGGGGAAAAGGAGATCTATGATTTTTCGGCGGAGCTGCGGACCGCCGGGGGAGACCTTGCCGCCACCGTCCAGGGGAACCTCACCATGGAGCAGGAGGGGGACAGCTGGAAGGCCTCCCGGGTCACGGTGACGGTAACGGAGGCCGCCCCGCCGGCGGGGGAAACCGCCGCCGACCCCCTGGAGCGGTTCAAGGTGGAAAATATCCCCAACGCCTTTTCCAACGATAACTTCGATACGGTTGATGCTTTACGGGACTACCTGCTGGAAAACCTTACCGAGGAGCAGTACAGTGTCATCAGCTGCCAGCGGGATGCCATTGGCGGGTATCCGTATCTCATGGTCCAGATTGTCGTTCCGGACAAGGCCCCCATCGAGCCCCTGCTTGCCCGATATACGGGAAAGCCCGTCCCGGTGGAGATCCAGATGGTTCCCTTTTCCTGGGCGCAGCTGAAAAAGGCGGAGGCGGACATCAACGCCTTTCTGCGGGAAAACCCGGAGATCAAGGTCTACCGCACCTCGCCGTTTTATAACGAGGTACCGGTCCAGGTGCCGGAGGACAACCAAAAGCTGCGGGATTTTATCGAGGCTTACCCGGTAAAGGATATATTCCGGGTCAGTGTTTACCCGGATGGGCCTCCGCTCAACCCGGATTGACGCCAGCGGAATAACCGAAGGGGGAGATGATAGTTGACTAAGAAAAAAGCATACGGGATCATGGCCTTTGCTGCGATCTGCTGTGTTGTCATGGCATTTATCGAAACGGTCGTCGAGCCGGCGTATCCTGTCAAATCGGCGATGAAGGTGGCCGTTTTCCTGCTCCTTCCCCTTATTATCGCAAAAGCGGCCGGGATCAGGCTGTTTGACGGCTCCTTTGAATTGGACCGGAAAAGTGTCGTTTCTCTACTGACCCTTGGGCTTGTGATCTATGGGGGAATCATCGGTGCGTATGCCCTGACCCAAAATCTCTTTGATTATGGGTCGCTGGTCCAGGCTCTCTCCACCGATCAAAAGGTCGGCAATGGCAGTTTTTGGGGGGTGGCTTTCTATATCTCCTTCTGCAATTCCTTTCTGGAGGAATTTTTCTTTCGCCTTGTGGCCTTTCTGGAATTATCCAAACACGCGGCCAAAAGGACGGCCTATGCTTTCAGCTCGGTTCTCTTTGCCCTTTACCACGTGGCGATGATCGGGACCTCCTTCCCGCCTCTGCTGCTGGCGCTGTGTTTGATGGGGCTGGCGGCCGGGGGGCTCATCTTTGACTATTTGGACGGCAGAAAAGGGAACCTTTACAGCTCGTGGGTGGTCCATATGTTTGCGGACTTTGCCATTATGACCATCTGGTATCTCCATCTCTAAGCCAAAAACGGCGGCATGACCTTCCCGAAGCAGGGAAGACCATGCCGCTCTTTTTATATTACATCGTGGGAAAGGATCTCGAACTCGATGGGGGCGTCCAGGGCCAAAAGCTCCGCCTCCAGATCCAGGCCCATGTAGTCCTGCTCCTCGCCGTCCTCATTCCCGGTACAGCGGAGGCCCCAAAGGATCTGGTAGTACCGGGTGATCTCCGGGCTGTCCAGGGGGAGAAAGTCCTCCACCCATTCCTTGCCGTTGTGGTGCTTGTACCGGAACCGCCCGTCTTTGATGTGGTATGCGAACCCCCGGCTGTCCCGGTAGATATACTGATAGCTTTCGTCGCCTACATAGTAATTTCCGGTGAGATACCTGATGTCAGGGAAGGCGCCCTCCTCCGACATCAGGTCGTCGCTTTCCGGGTCCAGGTAGTTGCGCCAGAGGATCTCCTCCGCCAGGCGGATCATCTCCTCCCGCCGGGCGGCCAGGGCTTGGTACTCCTCTTGGGTGATGCCGTCATCCAGCTTGACCCGGGGTTTCATCCTGTCCTCCAGGGTGATGTAGGTGTTTTCAGTGTTTTCCCGTTCAAAAACCAGAAGATGAGGGCGGACTCCCTCCTTCTTGCGCTGGAAACGCTTGAAAAAGCCCATAACTTTCCAAAACCTCCTTTTTCTCCATTATAAGGCCCTTTCCCGAAAAAATCAACCTTTTACCCCACCCGGGAAATGACAGGTCACCTTTTTACCCTTCGCAAAAACGGGCATAAAAGGCCTTGTCCCGTTCATATGACTTCCAAGGAGGGGGATGATACCATGAGATCTCGTTACAGAAGATTCTTTGCTGTTGCGCTTGGAGGGATGGCCGCAGCGGGGGCAGTATTCGGGGCCTTTCGGATCCTGGACCGCACCCTGGAGAACCGGGCAGTAGGTTTGCCCACCACCACCCGGCCGGTAGTGATCCTGGACCCCGGCCACGGGGGGATGGATGGCGGCGCGGAGGGGAATGGCATCATCGAGAAGAATGTAAACCTTGTCATTGCCCACAAGGTCCGGGAGTTCTGCACCCTTTTTGGCTTTGAGGTAAAAATGACCCGGGAGACGGATGTTTCCATCCACGACGAGGGAAAAACCACCATCCGGTCCCAAAAGAACTCCGACCTGAAAAACCGGCTGAAGCTGATGACCGCAAACCCCAGTTCGGTGGCGGTGAGTATTCATCTAAACAAGTTCCCCCAGTCCCGGATCAAGGGGGCCCAGGTGTTTTACGCCCCAAAATCCCCAGGGAGCGAAGAACTGGCGCAGATCGTCCAGGACAACTTCCGGGGGCTTCTCCAGCCGGAAAACACCCGGCAGATAAAAAAGGCTGACAGCGCCCTCTTTTTGTTATATAATAATACTGTCACCCCTGCCGTCCTGGTGGAGTGCGGCTTCCTTTCCAACCCGGAGGAAGCAGCCCTGTTAAGCTCGGAGGACTACCAGGACCGGGTGGCTTTCGCCATCTGCTGCTCCCTGCTGGAGTTTTACGATGGCAGCTTTGAGGAAGACGCTTCCGATGATGCGATTGCTTCCTAGGAAGGATGTGGAACGCCTATGGTTTCGGTCTGGCTGGAGAACAGCGGGGAAGGGCAGCGGCCCTTTTCGCTGCGGCTCTATTCGCCCCCGGAGGAACGGGTCCGCCTCCTCTTTCAGCCTCTGCGTCCCTCCGGCTGCCCGGACTGGGACCCCCAATGGGAGGACTGGCACAGCTACCTCTTTCCCCTGGCGGTGGGATACCGGGATTACGAGGCGCTGCTCAAGGAGTATTTCCTGGTGATGTACCCAACAAAGGACCCGGTGGACGGGAGCCCGGAGACCGCCTTCGATCCCTGCTCCCCCAACTGGCTGGGCAGAGAGAGCTGGGAAAAGCTCGCGGCCATCCTGCATCGGGACCTGGAACGGGTCCCCAGGAAGCGGCGGAACTTTTACGATGCCTTTCTCCGGTGGCTGGAGGCGGCGCTCCAGCATACCGACATCATTGTTACAGAAGGAAATCAGTAGGGGTGGGGAGAGGCCACTGTGAAGGAGAAGAAACAAAATGGCAGTAAAAAGCAAGGCAAAAACCATTTATGTCTGTACCCAGTGCGGATGTGAGGCCCCTAAATGGCAGGGGAAGTGCCCCGACTGCGGCAGCTGGAACACCTTTGTGGAGGAGACCCGAACGACCGGGGGCCCCGCCGCCAAGGCCGCCGCGTCGGAGCGCCGGGCCGCCCCCGCCAAGGTAAAGCCTCTGGCGGAGGTTTCCGCCGACGAATCGGTGCGGTACCGCACCGGAATGAAGGAGCTGGACCGGGTCCTTGGAGGCGGCATCGTCCCTGGGGCGGCCATCCTGGTCTGCGGTGACCCGGGGATCGGCAAGTCCACCATCCTGCTGCAAATGTGCCGCACCATCGACCCCGGCCTGCGGGTGCTGTATGTATCCGGGGAGGAAAGCCTTCGCCAGGTAAAGCTGCGGGCCAACCGTCTGGAGGTGGCCGGGGGGAACGTCCTCCTTACCTCCACCACCGACGCCGAAGAGATCTACGAGACCATCCTGGCGGAAAAACCGGATGTGGTGGTGGTGGATTCCATCCAGACCATCTCTCTTTCCGCCATCACTTCCTCATCGGGAAGCGTGACCCAGGTCCGGGAATGTACCCAGCTGCTCATCAACGCCTGTAAAGGGAACGAGATCCCTTTGTTTATCGTAGGACACGTAAACAAGGACGGGGGTATCGCCGGCCCCAAAGTGCTGGAGCATATGGTGGACACCGTTCTTTATTTCGAGGGGGACCGGAACCTCTCCTACCGTATTCTGCGGGCCATTAAAAACCGGTTTGGTTCCACCAACGAGATCGGGGTCTTTGAGATGAGCGGCAACGGCCTGGCCGAGGTGGAAAACCCATCAGAAATGCTTCTTACCGGCCGTCCCCTGGATGTATCCGGCACCTGTATCACCTGCCTGATGGAGGGGACCCGGCCCATTTTGGTGGAGGTTCAGGCCCTTATCGCCAAAACCAGCTTTGGCAATCCCCGGCGGGTGCCCACCGGTTTTGATTACAACCGCACCGCCCTGCTTATCGCCGTGCTGGAAAAGCGGGGGGGATATTTCATGGGAAATCTGGATGTGTTCCTGAATGTAGCAGGGGGAATGCGGATCGACGATCCGGGAGCAGACCTGGCGGTGGCGCTTAGTATGGTATCCAACCTGCTGGACAAGCCCATCGACTCCCGGCTCCTGGCCCTGGGGGAGGTAGGACTGGCTGGGGAGGTCCGGTCCGCCAGCCTGGTCCATCAGCGGATCGGAGAGGCTTACCGTTTGGGCTTTACTACCTTTGTCCTTCCCAAAAGCAATCTGCGCACCATCGACCAAAATCAGTACCCCGGGGCGGTGTTCCACGGGGTAAGCAGCATCAGTGAGGCGTTTCGCGGCTTGCAGATGGGGCGGTAGCGCCATCCCCGGAAGGTTCCAGGTAGATACAGCGGTTCTCCAAGGGTCCTTGGGGATTGGGGATCTGGCAGGGATGCTCCAGCATACAATAACCGTCCTGCTGATGGACGCACTTTTCGCTGCAAACGATAAGATTCACCGGAAAACACCTCCTGCCCCATAGTTTCCTTTTGCCGCGGCGATTTATTCCGCAAAAAATTTTCTTCTTCTGCGGTCATATTTTCCAACTGTCCCGGAAAACTATCTGATGAATGGGTAGTTTTCCGGGATTTTTATAAGCCGGTTCCATGACCAGGGTCCGGTTTTTAAGGAGGAGAAGGGATGAACAGAAGGAAAAAACTGGCCCTGGCCGGGGTGCTGGGGGCTGTGATCCTAGGGATAGGGTCGCTGCCCGGATTGATCCTGGGGCAGGTGCAGCATTACCAGGTAGTTTCGCCTCAAACCGTCCTCTACCGATCCAGCATTCAATGCGAAGGGACTGTTTATCCGGGGGAAGGCTATGATCTGTTGGCTTCGGGGCTGTATCAGGTAGAGGAACGGTTCGCCTCCTTGGGGGATCAGGTGGCCCAGGGAGAAGTGCTGGCGATGCTCGCTCCGGTGGATCAAACCAAGGAAGCGGTACTGTACCTACAAACCCAAGGGCGGGGCCTCAGCGGGTCGGAGAAAGATGACAAAATGTTGGCTTTGGCCCAAGCCTACGGCCTGGAAGGGGACGCTCTGCCGGATCTGGGAACGCTGCTGCTGACCCCGGAGGGGAGGGAAGGGGAGAGGATACCGGTGACCTCCCCGGTAACAGGGACCCTTACCAAAGAGATCCCCACCCCTGGCAGCATCGTAAAGCCAGGGGCCGTGATCTGCGGGGTGGAGGGACAAGAAAACTGTTTCGCCCTCCTCACCGTGGGGGAGAAGGAGGCCGCCAACCTTTCGGAGGGAGATGAGGTGATCCTGGCAGGGGAGGGGGTTGGTCTGGTCTCGGCCTCCGGGGTCCTTACCAAAATCTACCCCGGAACCCGGAAGGAACTCAGTGGAACCTCGGTCCGCCGGGTGGTGGACGTGGAGGTGGCGATTCTGGCCGAAAGCCAAACGATCCGGCCGGGTTTTGGTGTAAAGGCTCAAATCTTCACAGAGGATGAGCAGCAAATCATGATTCTTCCCTACGAATCGGTAGGACAGGACGACACGGATAACAGCGAATACGTCATGGTGGCGGGAAAGTACCGCCTGGAAAAGCGCCCCATTACCACTGGCCGGGAAACCTTGGAGGGGGTGGAGATCCTTTCCGGGCTGTCCTTGGAGGATCTGGTCACCGTTTCTGACGGAAAAGAGGAACGGGCAGAACGTTATTTTTTGGAAATGGAGGGAGGCTGAATGGAAATCTTCCGGGCAGCGATGAAAAGCCTTGTCCAAAAACGTTCCCAGCTTTCCCTGACCATCTGGGGCATCGCCATAGGGGTCTTTTCGGTGCTGACCATCTCCACCATCGGTGGAGCAGGGGAAGCGGTTATCAACGAGGAACTGGAAAAGCTGGGGTTTGACTGTGTGACCGTCTCTGCTGCCCAGGAAGAACTAAACACCCTCTCCAGCGGGGATCTTCCCGTAATAAATGCCTTGGAGGAGGTCGCTGTCGCCGCCCCTCTCTCCACCGCAATGGGCCGGGCAGTGATGAGGGACTACGCCGGTGAGGTGCTGGTCTGCGGGGTGGACCAGTACGCAGATAAGATCATCCACCTGGAACTAAAAAACGGAAGGCTCCTTCAAGAGGGGGATGTGGCTGCCGGGGCCAACGTCTGTGTCATCGATGACCAGCTGGCCTACGCCTTCTATCACCGAACCAACATCGTCGGGAAGGAGATTACGGTTACCGTTGACCAGAGGACCGAAACCTTTACTGTAGTCGGAGTGGTGGATGGGGAGAGCAGCGCCCTGAAAAATCTGGCAGGAAACTATATCCCTTCCTTTTTGTATATCCCTTACACCACCCATCAGTCCCTCACCGGCAACTCGGCCATCGACCGGCTGTTCGTTAAGGCGGCGGCAAAATCCAGTCCGGAGACAGCGGGGAAACAGGCGGCCTCTCTTTTGAACCGCATAGCTGGATACCGGAATCTCTACCGGTACGAGGATTTAGCGATCCAAAAAGACCGGCTCCAATCCATCCTTCGCGGGGCGACGCTGGCCCTTTCTGCCATTGGGGGGATCTCCCTGGTGGTATCCGGATTGAGTATTATGACCCTGATGACCGCTTCGGTGCGGGACCGCACTCGGGAAATCGGAATCAAGCGGGCGGTAGGGGCCAGGACCTCCCATATCCTCCAGGAGTTTATGGCAGAGGCCGCACTGCTTGCCCTGATGGGGAGTCTTTTGGGGATTTTCGTCAGCGGCAGCCTGTCTGCTGTGGCCCGATTGGTCACCGGACTGCCCCTTTCTTTGGAGGGAAAGACCGCTGGCGCCGCTCTTTTATTTTCGGTGGGGATCGGCGGCATTTTCGGGGTGTACCCGGCAAAGCTTGCCGCCAGACTGAATTCAGTGGAGGCCCTGCGGTATGAATGAAAAGAAAAAACTGTGTACTCGAGAGGGGCCCTTGGCCATGAAGGGAAGCACCAGCTCCTGGCCTTTGGGGTCCGGCAGCCAGCCATGGGGACCCGGTGGGAGTCCGTCTCCTGGTGGGATCGGAGGCGGTCCTGGCCCGGAGGAACCTCCTCTTCCCAGGCAGCTGCCAGCCGGCAGGGAAGGGGTTCCCAAGCAATGTCCCCCTGTGGATTCCGCTCCCGGCCCCTTCCTGTTTTGGAAGGCTCCCAGCGGCAGACAGTAGCATTTTGCCAAAAACCGGCAAAATTTTCTGACAAGGTTATTAACATTACAGCCTTAAAACGGCTTTCTATGGCTGCTTTTTGCAAGGAAGCGCCTGCCCCCAACAGCCTGTACTAAAACCAACCCCCGCCGCATACCCTTTAACAAAACGGGTACGCGGTGGGGGCTTTTGTTAGGCAAAGGACGGTGAAAGACAATGGGGAGGTATCCCAAACGTCGGTTTCGTTCTCGGGGCCGACTGGGAGGAATGGGTTCCTGGACAGGATATTTTCAGCGACGGAGAAACAGTATCGCCTTTTTTACGCTGTTTTTAGTTGGATTGCTGGTAGGAAGCATCTATGCAGTTCGTGACTGTGGTGGGGAAAGGATGCTCCTGGCAGTGGTTACCAATCACATCCAAAAACAGGCCGCCGCCGGCTATTGGCAGATTCTGGGTAACTGCTTGGTTAGCAGTCTAGGGTACATTGTGTTTCTATACTTTGCCGCCAACTGTGTTCAAGGAAGGTGGCTTGCCAATCTGGTCCCCGTCTTTTATGGGCTGTCTGTAGGAGCCAAAGTCACGGTACTTCTTTACCAGCATGGATTGGGGGCCGGGGGATATGTCCTAATCTGTGTCCTGATCCCCCGGTTTTTCCAGCTGATCCTTTTGGTATCTGCCTGTGGCCAGGCCGCCAGGCTCTCCCAAAGCATCTCCACCCAAAAGCCTGTGGGGGAGCAGAGTTTTCTCCTTTTTGGGGCGGCGGCAGCTGTGCTATCCATGGCGGAGGCCTTGGTGGTAAGCCGATTTACCGGACTTTTGACTTATCTGTAAAAGTGTACGACTTTACATCATTTCGGGCTGTTTTTTGGGGTGAGACGAAGCAAAAATATCCCTGCCATCCAGGGCGGTATGCCCATAGATGTCCCGTTCCAGGAAACTATAGATGTCCCAGGAAAAGGGAAACTGCCGGGTTGTCAGTTTGTTTCGGAAGTAGAGGATTCCGGCCTCATCCACCAGCCAATCGCCGGCAATATCGTACCCGATCCCAAGAAATAGAACTGGCCGCCCAAGATCATCCCCCATGGCCTGTAGTTCCGGCAGGAACGTAGCGTCGTAGTTGAAGAAATCAAACTCGATGGCGTGGCAGCTTTCGCCAACCCCTAGTTCTGGACACTGGTTTTTGATGCAGAGACCGTCCAGGCTGTCGATGATCTCCCAGGCCGCCGGGAAGATCGCCTCCGGCGGAACCTGGGGCGGGAAGCGTGGATCAATCCGCGCCAGCCGTGCCTTTAACCGTCCGTGGCGCGCCGGGTCCCAGCCCGACGCCACCAGAAGAGGGTTTCTCTGAAGACGTGTTTGGTCCAGCATGAGGACAGCTCCTTTGTGTTATTCTTCGTCATTCCGAACTGCTTTTTTAGGTTTAGGAGCGGTGATATTGCCCAGGGGATTTTTCCGGGCGGCGTCCTCCACCTGGGGGCTGGCCACATGGGTATAGATCTCGGTTGTGCCCAGGTTTTCATGACCCAAGATCTCTTTGAGGACCCGAATATCTACCCCGCCGTGCTGGTACATCAGGGTAGCAGCGGTGTGCCGGAGCTTATGGGGGGAGAAGCCTCTCCCGGAAAGCCCTGCGGCCCCTAGGGCCTGCTCCACGATCTGTTCCACCCGCCGGGGGGTCAGCGGCCGCTTGTTCTTGGAAAGGAAGAGGTACTCCCGGTCCTTTTCCACCTCCGGTTCTTCCCGGACCCCTAAATAGACCTCCAGGGCGCTGATGCAGGCTTCGTTGAGGTAGACCATCCGTTCTTTGTTGCCCTTACCCAGAAGGACCAAGGTCCGGTCGTCCCAATGAATGCTGCCTTTTTTGATCCCCACCAGCTCGGAGAGCCGCATCCCGCAGTTGAGGAGCAGGGTGATGATGCAGTAGTCCCGTTCCTTTCTGGGGCTGGGGCCGTCCACCGCCTGGAGCAGCCGAAGGCTTTCCTCCAGGGTGAGATATTTGGGCAGGGACCGCCGCTGGGTGGGGGTCTCCAGGTCCTTCATGGGGCTGATCTCCAGGAGTCCGGCCTTGCTGGAAAGGTACTGGTAGAAGGAGCGCAGGCTGGAGACCTTCCGGGACCGGGTGGCGGCGTTGTTCTCGTTGGTGGTCTGAACGAAGTTCAGGTAGCCGTAGGCGTCGGAGAGGGTAGCGCCCAGGATCATTTCCCGGGGAAGGTCCTCGATGAGAACATCGGAAAGGTTTGGCTCTGACATGGACAAATGTTCCCGGGACGCCCGGAGGTAACGGAGAAACAGCCGCAGGTCGATAAAGTAGGCGTCGATGGTCCGCTGGGACCGGCCTTTGATGGTGAGCATATAAAAGAGGAAGTCTTTGAGGAGTTGGGGGCACTGGGCGTCGTTGATGTTCAAGCATCACAGCTAATCCTTATATCAGAGGAGAGGAGGCTTTATTTTAATAGATATTATTTCGCTAAATAAAAATTTAGCGAAATAGAGGGGGCCGAAATCTAGCTAATCTATTTATGGAATGCCACCCCGCTGATAAAGATCAACCTTTTCACCTCCAATTTCGTTAAATTTCAATTGGCTCATAACCGGCCTTGTCTAAGGCCTGATTATACGCCCCAAGGGTCATCATGTCAAGCTGAATCCCGTGAGTTCCAGCCAGGCAATCCAAACAGTCATGATAGCTACCGCGGAAGAACAGCCAAAGATCCGGAGTAACCAGACAATACATTTCTTTTGGCTTATCAAAATCTGGATCAGTCCCCAAAACTCGAAGGATAAGATCCAGCTTCCGCTGAATTTCAAAAAGATCTGATAACTTCACTGTAAACCCGCTCCATTCCAAGGAATTTCTTGACTGTATATGTATAACTGTGATATAATAGTTTCGTAAACCAGCTTATCTATTTCTATGAATCGGGTGTATCGGTCCAGGATACACCCGATTTTCTTTTGTTTGACTCGCGCCAGCTCGTCCAATCGCCCAGGCTCCATAATAAGGCTTTTCAGTATAAATCGGTCAGTACCAGTAAGACCAGAGACATTATCATCAAAAACAAGTTGAAGATCATCCCAGACCATCACCCGGGGCCAGATAGCAAGTACCTGCTCATACGCCATAGAATCCCCGCTAATGGTGATTTCAAGCCGGGATAATGGATGCTTTAGCTTTGATTCCAACGCTTTGTTGTACAGCTTGCACCGTCCGGGCTTATTTCGCTCCCCAAGATACTGGGTCCTGTCCTCATCGCTCTTTCGTACCTCCTCATACATCCGCCGATCCTTCAGCAGCCAGCAGTCAGAGCGAAGGACAGGAAAATCAACAGCCAGGTCGAACCGTACAACCCCAGGCGGCCCGGAAGCAAACACAAACAGCTGATTGAATACTAAGCAAAAAACACGATTTTCTGCGACTTTGTTGGGATTGAACTCCAGGCGAACCCGGTTTATCACTCGTCCGGTACCTTCATTCAGCCCGACACCAACCCAAAAGCTGTTGCCGTCCCCGCAATCAATAGAAAACTGTTCCCGGTAAGTCCCGATCCGGCTGGTGGTCCAATGGTCAAAGAAAACGAAAGAGTTATCAGACAAAAAGGAAAGAAATCCAGCGGCCCACTCTCCCCCGCTCCGGTATCTTAGCTTGAAGTCAAGGATCAATTTGTCAATGGAATATGTGTCCCCTGTTTTTGTACGTACTGGCATAAAATACTGTAAAATTGTGTTCACCCCATGTTCGTTTGAGTGTAGAAAAATACACGACTTCGCCCCTATTAGATATAGGGGCTTCAGGCGGCGGCCTGTGTGTTACGCGTGTGTGCGTCCCGCCTGCGGCGGGACGCACACACGCGTAACACATTCGCCGCAATGGCCGCCGCCCATATCAGCGCCCTCTACTACTACGTGGGCTGAAATCAGTCCGGCGCATCCGTTCCACCTTTGCGTATGTGTCATAACACTGGCGGAGAAAATCAGACTGAACAAAGGAGGATTTCCGGAGAGGTTTCAGCTTTCGCCGGACAGCAAGGGGGTTGTCCACCAAAAGGGCATAGTCCAGTGAGTCGTATTCCCGGTTTACGGTCAGGCGGCCCAGAAAAGTGTTGCAGCCAACGACTGTCATGGCCTGCTCCCGCAAGGGTTTCGCGATCCGGGTAAAAAACTGGGCCGACGCAATGATCTTGACCCGCTGCTTTCTCTGCTGGGAGATCTCGGACAAGAGATCCTCCGGAACGTCGTTCCATTTACTGGAATCGTACTCGCTATGGATTTCGTCGATGGCAAAGATAACGCCGTCTGTCCCGTTCCGGATCTCCAGCAGATCCCGCCAATCGGTCATAATACGATCCGCGCCGTAGTACTCAAAGTTAGCCACGATCAAGCAATTGGGGTAGCGTTTCCGCATTTCCTCCAGGTACTGGACCATGGAGATGGTCTTCCCTGCCCCTTGGCGGCCGACGAAGAAGGTAAAACCATACTCTGAAAACTCCCCGCGGCGCAGATCCCGCTCCAAGAAGTCCACCAGGACCCAGCGGAACAGATCGTAATACTTAAACCTCACCTTCAGCCTCCGCAGCTTCTCCGGATCAAGCCGAAAGGGATTCACCCGATGGAGCAGGAAGAAGGACAGGATAAAGACCGCCAAAAGAAGCAGGACACCACCCAGGATCCACTGAAGAAACCCCAGGAGCGCGCCAAAGAACGAAGAAAACACCTTGCCAAAAGCTTCCGCCATATCAATACCCCCTAAGAAACGCCGGGGATCTTCCGTAAGATCCACATAAGGATAGACCACCCAAACTTGATATTGTAAACGATAAGAATAACCAGCAAGCAGCGCGAGACGGTCTGCATGGAAATAAAAAGGTCAAGGAACCGTATTAAATAAGCGATCGGATCCAGAGCCGTTGCCAGGGAATCAAACCGGGGAAACGCCGGAAACAGCCCAATTAAAAACTCCGCCAAGACGATCAGCGGTTCACAAAGAAATTGCAGGATCATTTATCACCCCTCCTCTGTGAAGAAAGTTCGGATCTTATGATAGCAAATAACAACGGTAAAAATCGAACAGGAAGCCGTCAGAACATTTCGCAAAAACCGGATGTACGGCTGAGCTGCCCCAAAGAAATTCATGGAAAACCCCCGATAGCCCGGAAACAAAAAATTATTCGGTATTCTGATAGACAATTCAGCTTGTGCGGGGCTCCCCAATTTATAAAAGAAATCGTTTAGAATTTGGTACAGCTGCCCCAAGCCGGAAAACTTCGCATTCACCAAGCCATTCAACTTTGCCAGCCGGTTATGAAAGTAGTTTGCTGGCGGAACGACAAGAGATTTTACGAAGTTTGCAATATCTCCAAACCAGCCAAAGGATTCCCACCAGGAATGGCTTTCGGAGGCATAGGCCGGAAGAAGAAACAGAGAAAAAACAACAACGATCAGGACGGCCAATAAGACGATCTTACGCTTTGAGACCTTCACGCCACATCACTCCCCTTGGTGGCCCTGCTGGCGCCTAAAACCGGCCA
This sequence comes from uncultured Angelakisella sp., assembly GCA_910585535.1. Taxonomy (GTDB): domain Bacteria; phylum Bacillota; class Clostridia; order Oscillospirales; family Ruminococcaceae; genus Angelakisella. The sequence continues at coordinate 20,015 of CAJUFK010000046.1, forward strand.
GATCACGCTCTTTGATTTGGCTGTCAACAGAGGAGGAAAAAGAGTGAGAACGCCCATGATGAGGCTTGGAGTTTCGAGAGCCAAAACGATCCAGCTTATCCAGAAACAGGCGCTTAAAAATTGTTGAGACAAGGGAAACCGAGGTTATGATCCCGATGAGAAGAAGCCCCGTATTCGCAATAGAAGCAGCGGTTTTCCGAAGACCGGAAAGCGATTCTTCAACAGTAGCAGCGTCCAAAACTGTTCTTGGCATTTCGTAGTTTTCCGGCGGCCATGAAAAAGCGCAAAAAAGCAGTAAGACGATAAAGATACAACTCATTTTTCGCATAATATCCCCTTCCCTATTGTCCAATAAAGTCGATTAAATGCACCATGATATAAACGGATAGGACCGCTAAAAACAGGTACAACGAAACGCTGAAAATGCTTCCAATATTGCCGCGAATCATATTCGCCATATGGTAAAGATAATCCGTAGAAAAGACCACATACTCCATTCTGATCCACTCCTCCCCTACTGCTTCGGCACAACGAACGGGTCGTAGGAATACGGGGGCAGACCGTCGATCTTAAACGGGTCGTTCCCCGACCAAGACGGGAGTCCGTTGATCTTGAAGGGATCGTAGCCGGAAAAAGGAGGCTGGACGGGGATCCCGAAGGGGTCATCCCCCAAAGATCCACCGCCGGGGCCCTCTCCCCCACCCTCTCCAGGCCCTTCTTCTCCACCGCCAGGGTCTGGGGTCTCACCTCCGGAATCCTCCCGATAGGTTACAGTGGAGATCACATCACCGGCAGGCATGACCCCGGAAACTGCTGTCTGGTTCGGATGATAGCCCGCGATCTCTGGAGAGGCAACAAAGTAGCTGGAACCAATGATAAGCTGTTCCTGGTAGTCTGGGGCCGCCTGGGAGCCGTCCAGGAAGCGATACCGCACCGTGAGAGTGTAGGGAATGGCTGAATAGGTGACGACCGCCTCCAGGGCCTCCCCAGGCATCTCTCCGGCGATAGCGGGCTTGTCCGGCCGGTAGCCCGGGATCTCTGGGGAGGGGATGTCATAGGCAAAGCCAAGGGGATACTGGAAGGAAACGCTCTCCGCCGCCTGGCTCCCATCGGCGTATCGGTATTGGATGGTCAGAGGGTAAAAGGCCTTGGTATAGGTCACGGTGACCGTTAGGTCCTCCTCGGGCATGGTGCCAGTGACTAAAGGAATGTCCGGGGTGTAGCCTGGTACCTCCGGGGAGGGGATGCTGTATTCTGCACCGGGGGCTAGGGATCGCGTGACAGAATCGGCGGCCGGAGCGCCGTTGAAATACTGATAATTGATTGTTAAAGTACAATCTACAACAGGAGAATAATCTTTATAATTAATAACAGAAATATCAGAAATACCAGTAACAAAATTACAATTTGAACTTAAAGAAGAAATTTGTTCATCAGGAAAAACAGAAAAGAGAGAATCATCTAAAAAACAACAGTAAGTATCTTTTTTATCATTAAACTTTGAGCGATAAAGATACACAATATCAGTACCACTTAAATTTATATAAACATATGAAAAATAATTAAGATCTGGATCGTATTGAAAACTCATATATGGAATTTTTACAGAAGAATAGTTCTCATTAAAAAAGCCATAATAATATCCATCAGAGCCCTTATTAAAAGCTCCATAAGTACAACCCTCCTTGGGAATAAGATATAAAGTAGAGTTGCTACGCCCCTGGCCAAAAACATTATATTGAAATAAACGGAAATAATGTTCTACATCATTATATAAATCAAAAAAATCTGAAATCTGTTTTTCCACAGAAGGACTCGAAATATAACACGGAAAAACAAATTTATTATTTTTAGGACAAAATTGTTTCATAAAATCGTGAACAGGAACAAAATTAAACGAAGATTTATCAGCAGAAAAACCCAAGACAAAAGTCGAACCAATAAAGACAACAGCCAAAACCACCGCCAAAAACCTTTTCATCCTCTACCCTCCAAACTGGATTGCAAAATCCTTGAATTTTATATCGTTGGGAATATCGAAGGGATCCCGGGGGCCATAGTTCGGGTCCCCTGCCCTGGGAAATTCCGGCATTTGGCCGGGTTCGTATCCCTCCAGGGGGTCATAGTCCTTGTTCCAGCTGAAGGGATCATAGAGGAACGAAAAAGGATTGAAGAAACTCCAGGCGTCGTAACTCAAGCCTGTGTCGGAATCGTCAAACCAGGTGTCCGGAGAACCGGACCCTTTATCCGAGCTGGAGCCGCCCTCTGATCCAGAGCCACCCTCTCCGCTGGAACTGCCTCCGGAGGAAGATCCCCCTTCTCCGGAACTGGAGCCACCCCCAGAGGAAGATCCGCCCTCTGAACCACTGCCAGAACTTCCTCCGGAGCTTGAGCCACCTGATCCGGACCCGGAACCGCTGGAACCTCCGCTGGAGCCTTCCCCAGGCCTCACGTTTACGTCTGGTTTGCCGTCTCCGTCTATGTCCACGTTGACGTCTGGCTTCTTGTCCCCATCCGTGTCAATGTTCAAGTCAGGCTTTCGGTCCCCGTTGGTATCAATATTGATGTCCGGCTTCCCATCACCATCCAGGTCAATGTTGATGTCGGGTTTTCCATCCCCGTCCGTGTCGATGTTGATGTCCGGCTTGCCGTCCCCATCTGTGTCAATGTTGACGTCTGGCTTTCCGTCGCCGTCAACATCCACGTTGATGTCCGGTTTCCCGTCGCCGTCAGTATCCTGGTCCTTGTCCAGGTTTGGATTATACGGCGGGATAGGCTCCCCTTCGATCCCCAGCCA
>CAJUFK010000047.1 GCA_910585535.1 uncultured Angelakisella sp.
TGGGAATTGACTATACCGTGGGGGATACCTGGATGTTTCTGCAATACTGCTACGGTTTTTTCCTGAACGATGACAGTCTCTTTTTCATTACGAATGATGGAATTACGGAAGTGAGCAGGACGGTCCAGCGAACGCAAGTGCTGGACATCCCCACCAGGGGGAATATAGCGTTTGATGGGCGGACGATCTACTTCATCAACGAAAATTCTCTGCTGACAGCGTATGACACCAAGACCCACAAAGCAAGACCGTTTCGGAATGTTGTTGCTTACGATTTCTGCCTGACCGAGCAGGGGCTGTACTTTATCAACCGCATGGATTCTGACTGCGTTTATCTATGCGGCAAAGATGGCGCCCACAGTCTGAAGGTTTCAAATGACCCAGCCCTGTCTGTTGGTTATGACGGTGAGAAGGTTACCATGATTCTAAAATCGGATGGGAAGGAGGTGGTTTTTGAGCCGTGACGGTACGGGAGCGCCAAGCATCCGTCAGAGCAAGGCGAAAAAGCACAGCAGATGATGATCCCCTATGCTTTGCAGGGTGTGATCTTCCTTCTGATGGCTCTGATGATCGTCCTTATGGTATGCGGGGTGCTTTATATCGAGGAATGACGATACGATTTCTATTTAGCGCTGTCATTCTGATGATCCCGGCCAGTTTTCACAGGACACGTTAGACGCATTGGTGCAGTTGCTGAACTGGCTCATAAAAACCTATGAGTTGGGCCGGGATGACATTCTCCGCCACTATAAGGCGGTAGTTCTGATACTTCTCCGCACAGCACCTCTCCTCAAATTATTCCGGTCACTCCCGTTGCCAGATTAACGGAAGTCCAAGCAGAAGATTTGCACTTCTGCTTGGAAACCGATTGGTAAATATTTGCGAGACCGAGACCATGCTGACAGTGAAAGAGTTTGACGTCTTTGCTTTGCTTATCATGAATCCCCGCCGGGTGTTGACTTATGATATGATAATAGACCTTGTGTGGCACGAAAATCTTGACTACTACTCCCGCAGAGCAATCAACAATCATGTCAGCAGCCTCTTGCAAAAGTGGCTCTGCCAACGAACCTTTTTTCTGATTACAGCTGTTCTCCTGGTCTGTTTTCATGTTTATACTGTTGCACCTCACTTTTGAAATTTATTTGGAAATGCAAAAAGCGCCGACATCCTGCTTTCGCAAAACATCGGCGCTTGGGGGGACTGGTTGTTCGTTTTTGGGATTGTGCCTTTTTTGAATCTGGAAATAAAAAAGCCCAGCTACTTTTCCCGAAGGGGAAGAACGGCTGGGCTATTATACTGCTTTTGTGGGCTTGGTCGGGCCTGTGCCCTTTTTATGGAAACTGGTCGGTTCAAAAAGGGCGCAGGCCCAAAACTGCCCCAAAGGGGGAGTTTTGCGGGGTTCAAATCCTGCCGGATTGCTGGAATGCCTGTTTGGCATCTGTCGTTTGACCGCTCAATTTTTACCCCCGAAAAGGTCCGAAAACACTTTGGATGCTTAAGACTCCAGGCAGTCACTGGGATTCTACACAAAGGTAAGGCCCCCTCGAAGGAGGGGGCCGGGTAGGGGTTGGCCGCGGGGCCTACCCCGCTGGTGCGCCCGACTGGATTCGAACCAGCGGCCTTCCGGGTCGGAGCCGAACGCTCTATCCAACTGAGCTACGGACGCACATTGCGCTTGTTCCGAGAAAGAAACTTCCCGAAAGCGCTTTCCTATTATAGCGTATTTTTCATCACTTTGCAAGCTGTTTTTTTGGAAAATTTTTACCGGCCTGGTTTTTCGCTTATTCCACTCCGGCCAAGCGGCGGATTACCCGGCCGGCAATCATCAGTCCAGCTGCCGACGGAACAAAAGCCACGCTTCCGGGGACCGCCCGGCGGCCTTGGGGCGGCTCCTCCCCGGTGGCCCAAGGGCGGATGGGTTCCTCCCGGGAATAAAGGACCTCCAGGTGACAGATCCCGCGCTTGCGAAGTTCCCGGCGCATCACCCGGGCCAGAGGGCAAACCGAGGTCACGCTGATGTCCGCCAATTCCAGGCGGCAGGGGTCCAGCTTGTTTCCCGTCCCCATAGAGGCGATGAGGGGGATTCCCTGGTCCCGGCACCGCTCTGCCAGGGCAAGCTTGGCAGACACGGAATCGATGGCGTCGACTACATAGTCACAGCCCTCCAAAGGGATCGTTTCCAGGTTTTCCGGGGTGACAAAAAGGGGAAAGACATCTACCCGGACCTCCGGGCAGATGTCCAGGATCCTTGCCCGGGCAGCTTCTACCTTTCGCTGGCCAATGGTGCTGTGCAGGGCGATAAGCTGACGGTTGAGGTTGCTCTCCGAAATCTGGTCACTGTCAATGAGAAGCAGCCTCCCCACTCCGCTCCGGGCCAAAGCCTCCACCACGTAGGAGCCCACCCCTCCAATGCCAAACACTGCCACCGAGGCCTGGGCCAGCCGCTTCATCCCCTCCGAGCCGAGAAGGATTTCCTGGCGGGAGAAGGGTCCCATAAGCTGTCGCCTCCTTTCTTGCGGTTTTATCATAACACTATGGCAGAAAAAAGACAAGAGACGGGTTGACAAAACCAACGAAATGTGGATAAAATATGTTGTAACTTGTCGAATGGGGAAAGGGGCTGTGTAAATTGAGAAAAAAGCTGCAGCGAATCGCGGCGATACTGGCGGCTTTTTTGCTGCTTTCCGCTTGCGGGAGCGGTACCGCTCCGGTTCCGGAGGCTCTGCCTCCGGAACCGCTTGATTCTGGCTTACCGGCAAAAGAGGCGGCGCCGGTTCCCCAGCCGGAGCCGGAGCCTGAACCGGAGCCTGAACCCGAACCGGACCGCCCCACCCAGGAAGAGCTGGACGCCATCGATAAGATACTGGTTCCAGTGGTGGAAGAGATCTGCCAGGAATACTACGTGTCCGGGATGAGCCTGGTGGTTTTTGACCAATGGGGCACCCTCTGGCAGCACAGCTGCGGATGGGCCTCCGCCGAAGAAAACCGCCCTGCCGACGAGAACACCGCCTACCGAATTGCCTCCATCTCCAAGGCAGTGACGGCAATTTTGGCGGTGGATCTTGCGGGGCAGGGAAAGCTGGATTTAGACGGAGACCTTTCCGAGATCATGGGGGTGACCATCCGGAATCCCTCCTGTCCGGAGGAGGTCATCACGCCCCGGCATCTTCTGACCCATACCTCCGGTTTGGTGGACAGCGGGGCCTACGGCTCCGGCATCAGCTCCAATCCTTTGTGGCCTTTGGGGCAGGTGGCCGCCCAAAGCTTTGCCCCCTATCCCCCCGGGACCTGCTACATCTACAGCAATCTTGGCATGGGGATGATGTCCGGCGTGGTGGAGGCGGCCTCCGGGGAGCGGTTCCTTTCTTACACCGGGGAAAAAATCTTTGCCCCTATGGGGATTGATGCGGGGTACTCTTACGACAGCATCCAAGATAAGAGCCGGGTGGCCAACATCTACATGGGGACCGATCTATCGGTATATATGCCCAACTGGCTGAACATGAGCCGCAAGTACGAGAGCCTGCCGGTGGGACAGCTGTACGGTTTGGGCCATGGGGACCTGTTCATTTCCGCCCAGGATCTAAGCCGTTTTGCTCGTATTCTGGCGGGAGCCCCCCAGGAGGGAGAGCCGGTGCAGCTGGAGCCGGAGCTGCTCCGGCAGATGCAAACGGTACAGTACCAGGAGGGGGAAGGGGAGAGCATCATCCTCCGGGGGCTGGGGACGCAGATCACCGACTATCTCATTTTGGACCGCCGGATGGTGGGGCACCAGGGAAATGCTTACGGGTCGATTTGCGGAATGTTTGTGGACCCGGAGGAGCATACGGGTTTTGTGTTTCTCACCAGCGGGGCTTTTATGGGGAAGGACGAGGCAGGTATTTACTATGTCAACCGGGACATTGGCCGGGCGGTGTACGAGGCTTTCTTTGATGCGGGGATGATTGAGGTGGTGCCGGCGGATAATTCTGGGATGGAGTTAGTAGAACCGGCTGTTTCGGACCCGGGGATTCAGGCAGAAGCCGAAGCCAAGTACAACGATGCAAACGAACCGGCTTAGAGCCGCAGTTTTCAAAACAAAAAGAGGAGGCCGGGTTGGATGGCCTCCTCTTTGTTATTCTACCATGGCCAGAATGGCGTCGCTGATTCCCCAGGCTGTTCGCAGGATGGTTCCAAGGTCGGCGCATTCTTCATACTCCAAGGGGTTTACCATAAAGCCTACCTCCAGCAGGACCGCCGGGTTGCCGGTCTGGCGGGTGACGTAGTACCGGGCCTGCTCCGGGTCGGTGACAGGGCGGGGCAGGACCTGGCCCAGGTGTTCCATCAGGGACTGGGCAAAGGGCAGGGAGGCGTCCTCGAAGTAGTAGCATTCCATCCGCCGGGCCCGGTTCATATTGCCGGTGAGGACCCCGCTGTTGTGGTGGATGGACAGGAAAATATCCGGCCTGACCGCTGTCGATGCGTCTACCCGCTCAAAAAGGGAAACCTGGCTGTCGTCCCCACGGCAAAGGCTCACCTTTGCCCCCAGCTGCTCCAGGCGGTACTTCACCGCCTGGGATACCGCCAGGTTCAGCTGGGCTTCGGCAGGGCCCAGGCTTCCGGCTGCTCCCAAGGCCCCTGGATCGCCGCCTCCATGGCCAGGGTCCAGCATCACCGTTACCCCGGAAAGGGGCTTGCCCAGGGTCTCACTCCTCTTGGGCGGGGGCTTGAGATAAAGGTAGGTTTTGCCGTCCTGGTAATAGAGATCATACCCCCACAGGGCGTTGGGCTCCAGGCGGAGGGTCAGCTGAACGCCGCTTTCTGATTCACTGACAGCAGCGGTGTGGATGAAGCTGCTGGTGAATTGGGCAGTGTCCCCGGTGACGGTGGTCCCCAGGCAGTCCAGGATCAAGGAATCCCCGGTCCGCTGGGTAAGGATGGCGGGGGTCCCCTCCCCCAGGGTGATGGTAAGGCTCCCGTCCTCCCCCAAAGTGGAGGCGATGGTCCCTACCTCCATCCCCACCGGCTGCTGGCCGGCGCCCTCCAGCACCGTCACCATGGGGCCCAAAGTGGGGGTCCCGGCCAGGATGTAGCCGCTTCCCTGCAGCTTGTAAGCCAGGGTCACCACGCCGCTGCGGCTGGTGCGAACCGTCTTTTCCACCACGGCCCGGGCCCCGGGCTTGAGGGTGGCAAAGATGCTTTCGTCGTCGTCAGGATCGGAGAGAACGGCGGAAAGCTGGGCGGTGTTTTCGATGGCAAGGGGAACATTCTGCCCGGCCACAAAGACCTCCCCCTGGGACTGGTAGGTGGTGTCCTTGCCGCCATAACGAAGGAGGTAGGTCACCGAACCGATGCTAGCAGTGGCGTTGGGATCAAAGTCCCCTGGGGACAAGGTCATCGTTCCCCGGAACGCCACCGGAACGCCGTTTTGCCCGTTTCCGCTTTGAGCCAGCTGGATGGTCCTGCCGTTTAGGGTGGCGGAGACCACCGCCCCCGCCGGACCCATACAGGAGAGGGTGATCTCCCCGTCGGAATCCACCCCGCAGCTGTACCGGGGGAAAAGGCTGCTTTCCTGTAGGCCCTCAATGGGGGAGGGGCCGCCGGGGGTGTACCGGGTAACGGTGACCGCAGCAGTCTTCTCCCCCTGGCGGAGGGTGAAGGTGTTCTTTCCCTGCTCCAGCTTTTGGAGGGAACCCCAGGTTCCCCCGGAGGTAAAACGTTCCACCTCCTCGCCGTCTATGGTAAGGGGCTGCTCCGGGTCGGAGGTACCCATAAGGAAGATGGCAGAGTCGGTCACCGAAATGTCCTCGGCGGGATAGGCGACGGTGAGGCGTTTGGGGATGGGAAAGAACAATTCCGGGGGAGCGCCCTTGGGGGTGGAAAGCAGGCTCACCAACTCCCCGGTCCGCTCCGGATCGGCTTTCAGACTGCCATAATGGGACAGGACCGTCCCGGAAACGGATTCCTCCATGGAGGCCAGGAGGAGGCGAAGGTCGCTGTCCGGAACGGCGGCTTCCCCGGGGAGAGCATCACTGACGTAGAGGAGCCGGGCCGGGGAGACTACAGCGCCGGTCCACCGGGCCAGGAGATCCCCCCAGTTCTCCTCTCCGGCAGGGGCGGAGATCGGGGCCTCCCCGCGGAGGGCGACAAGGCCCAAGGTTCCGTCCCTGGTGAGCGCTTCCACCTGCCCGGGGGAGAGGACAGGGACGTCATCCTCCACCAAAAGGCCAAAAAGGACGCCGGGGCTTTTCTTGTTCAGGCGGGCCCGGGTATCCCGAAGGGCGGAGGCAAGGGTTTCCTCCTGGCCTTTCCCGCCGGTGAGAAGGATCCCTCCCAAGGGGTACTTTTCCCCCAGTTCGGCGGTGGAGGACGCCAGCTTTTCCCCAAAATCCGGATCGGAGGGGTCAGGAAATTCCGCCAGGGCACAGACCTGGATCCGTTTTTCCAGCCCCTGGGCGCAGAGGTAGTCCAGAGGGTCGAAGCGGCTCCCCGCCCCGGCGATGCTGGGGTGGAGGCCGTACTCCTTGCTTTTATAAAAGGCGGCGCCATCCGCCCGGACCTGGAAGAACAGGGTGGAGATCCGGGCCTCTTCCGCAAAGGAGAGGATGCTGTCCAGCTGGGTTTTCAGGGTTTCCTCATCGGCCTGGGAGCCGGCGGGGAAATCCCCGCCGGTCCCTGTGGTCACCACAAAGCCGGAGGTGTTCCCCAGGTAGCCCATGGAGCTGAGCATCTCCCGCTGATGGTCCTGGCGGTCTCCAGCCAGCCAAAGGACCAATCCGCAGGCGGCTGCCGCCAGGATGAGAAGGGGAAGGAACAGGGCGAGAAATCGGCTTGTCTTTTTCATGCTGTTAGGTTACCTCGAAATTGTGAAGTCAAAATAGGGAGTTATGGCCGGAGAAAATTTACAGAACCTATCTTCATAGCCGGGTGATACGGGCAGGGAAAAAACCTCGTCCATCCGGCATCCTTCGGTTATGAATACCGGTTCTTACAGTTCAAAATCCGACTTGTCATATTTGGGAAGAACCGCCTGGCGGGGGGGAACCCGAAGCAGGGGGTCGTAGTGGAAGCGGCGGCAGGAGTAATAGGGGGCCACCACCCCCTGATGCGGGCAGAGGATCATCCGGCCGTCGGTATTCTCCCGGGCATGGGTGCAGTAGCGGCAGGCAGGCTCAATACGGCTGCCGAACAGGGGGCGCTTTCCGAACATCGATTAGAACCTCCTCGTTTCATTCTCTGGGGCGCGCATCGTCCGCAGCAGAAAGTTGGCGATCTCCTCCACCTGGGCTTTGTCCCGGCCAGCCACGGTGAAGTTCAGGGCCCAGGTGGTGTCCAGGTGGACCGCCAGGTCCTCTCCCATCAGGCAGTGGTGGGTGTCGTCGCTGAACCACAGGGGTTCCAGGGGGTAGGGGTCCAGGAAGGGACGGGCCGTCTCCATCCGCTCCCGGGGCGTTCCCCCCAGGGGATCCCTGGCATAGCCCGGCAGATGCCGGCGAAGGAACCAGTCGGCGTCCAGCTTGGAGGAGCCGTCTGCGATGCGGCAAAGAAAGCCGTCCCATACCAGCTGCTGGAAGGCCATCTGGAACAGATAGTTTTGGAAACTGCCGGAGTGAAGGTCCCGGGCGAAGAGGAAAACCGGAGGATCCTCCCCGCCGGAGTCCAAATCCAGGTATAGATCCGATTCGGTCCAGTGGGTGGAAAAAAGGAGGAACCGCCGGGGGTCTGGCTCGTCGGAAAACTCCTGGAAAGCCTCCAGGGGGTCGCCCTTCTCCATCAAAGCGGGGAGATCCACCTGGGAATAGCCGTCCCACGCCTTCTCCAAAAGACCGCCGTCCCCGTTCCCGGCCCGCTCCAGAAAAAGCCGGTAGGCCAGGGGAAGGCGGGGGGCGTGGGCAGCCAGGCGGTAGGCTTCGATCTCCTCCGGGCTGGCGGGCTTTAGGGTTTCGCTCCAGCCGGGGGAGATCCGTTCCATGGCGACGGAAAGGCGGTCCATCATGGTGTCCAGGCCGCCGTTGGGAAAAAGTTCCATTCCAGCACCTCCAATCTTATGTTCTATTATAGCGAATTATGCCGGGGGGTTCAACCCTCCCCGGCGCTCCGCGCCTAATGGTTGTGCCTGGAGTCCCAACAAGTACAGGGCGGAATGATGTAACGCCCCCTGCCAGGAGAATTGGGATAGGATCCACAACGACAAGGAATACAGACAGACCCAGGAACTGATGATGTACTGTGTTTGACGGCCTGCGGGAGCGCGTCCTGGCGGCACTGGAGCCGGAGGATGCCCCTGAAGGAGAGTGGTCCAATTGCGGATATTTACCGCCGCAGGGAGGCGCCGCGTCCGAAGGGCCGCCTGACGGCGGCCTTTAGTGGTCACGGACCGAGGGGGCGAGGCCCCTTGGTCCTGTTACTGGGTCCATCCGCGCAAAACACCCCACCGGGGTGTATTTGCGGGGGAGGTCTTACTAAGGCGGTAGCCTTCTACTTTCTTTTTCTATCGCAAAAAGAAAGTAGCAAAGAAAAATGCTCACTCCGTATAAGAGTATTTCGCCCTCTGCGGAGGGCGACCAGGGACGCTGTCCCTGGACTCTGCCACCTTTTGAAAAAGGTGGACGAAAACTTTACTTGGCTCGATTGCCAGCTTGTGCTTTAATAAACGCGGTTTGTCTACTCCTCCTGAAGCGCGGGGTTGAAAAATGGCTGGGAATATGGTATCCTAAAAACTGCCCAGGGAAGCTAAGACTGAAAAGAAAGGAACCGCGTATGAAAACACGCACAAGCTTGGCAATTGTCTCCTGACCGGGAGGTCGGGAAACAATAACCAACCTCTCGGTATAAAGCAATATAATTTATACCAGGAGGATTTTACCTTGAAACGAGAAACCAAAAAACGATCCTTTGAAAAAGGATACTACAAGACGAACCCCTGCAAGGAGGTCTTCACCTGTAAGGTCTGCGGGTGGCTGGTCACCCCGGAGGGAGCCGGAAGCGGCCACCGGAACCACTGTCCCAACTGCCTTTCCAGCCTCCACCTGGATAACGAGCCAGGGGATCGTCAGGCGGACTGCGGCGGCATCATGGATCCGGTGGCGGTATGGGTCCGCAAGGGTGGGGAGTGGGCCGTCATCCACCGGTGCCGCCGGTGCGGGGCCCTCCATTCCAACCGGGTGGCCGGGGACGACAACCCCCTAAAGCTTCTGTCCATCGCCCTGGCCCCCCTGGCCGCGCCCCCTTTCCCGGTGGAGCATATCCAGGAGATCGCCCAGCTGATGGCAGACAGGTAGATCGGGGCCCATTGCAAAAGGAATAAAAAGGAAGCGGCGGAGATCCCACAAATCTCCGCCGCTTCCTTTCGCTGTTTTCGGCCTTACGGAACCGCCTCTGTTCCCGGCGGCGGCTCCAGCCCCGGTATTTCTTCCCCGGTGAGGATCTCCTTCTCCTCCCCAATATCCTCTTCGCAAAGGTATACCCCCTCCAGCACGAACCGGTCGCCCATCTCCCGTCCGGTTAATTCGCGCTGGAGAATGGTCATCCCGGCGAATTCCCGTTTCTCCAGCGCCTCCAGCTCCTTTTGCGCCTTTTCCCGCGCCTCCTCCGGGCCGATCTGCCGGCTGCTTTCGTCTAAAAGGAAATAGTTTTCCCTGCTCCAGGTAATGGGCGCCAGCTTGCTGATAACCGGGATTGGAAAGGTCGCCCGCTCCGCTTTGTAGGGCCCTTCCAGGGGACGGCCCCAGAACAGCGGCAGCTGCACCGACAGAATGTTGAGGTACCGCCGCACCATAATCCCCCGAAGCTGGTATTCCGTTTGGTTGTACGGAACCTCTACCCGAAGCTCCTCCCGGCTTTGGGCCAAAATCTTCCCCCTGGCGTGGACGGTGCGGCTGCGCCCCTTTTTATCCTCCATAATGCCGCTGACCAGGATCTCTCCTGTGTCCACCGAATCCCCGATCTTCACCGTAGGCTGTCCGTTGTACACCTCCAGATAGGTGATAAATCCGGGCTTTGCCGCCACCACGTTGTGGGGCACCCGGTCATCCACCCGCTCCGGAGGCACCACCCGCTCCATAATCTCCACCACCGCACGGCTTCCCCGAAGATTCACCGCCACCCAGGCGGCTTTATCCAGGCGGATCAGGAGCCGGCGCTCCACCTCCCGGGCATCGATGTCCCGGCGAAGGACCCCCTTACGGACCCCCAGCTCCTCCAGGGCGGCCCGGACCTCTTCCTCCGGGATGGTCTGGAGTCCTTCAATCTCGATCTGCCAAAGGAAGCACCCCAGGACCATCATCCCCACCAGGACCAGCGCCGCACCGGCAAAGAGCCCCGTCCGTTTGCGGTATCTTCGCAGAAGCACCGGCGCGCCCCCCTGGCGGCCAGGCTCCAGGACCACCCCCGCTTTTTGAGCCAGCTCCGGCAGACGGCGGCTTCCGGTCAAGGTGGTGCAGGCGGTGTACCGGTTTCCCTCCCGGCGGCCTTCCCAAACCGGGACCCGGTTTTGGGCGCAAAGATTGATGAACCGCTCCAGAAAGCCGTCCCGAATGGAGAACCGCACCGTTCCCCGGAAAAACCGGATGATACTGATAACCGACATGGATCCGCTCCCCCCTTCCCATCTGTCCGAACCGGCCGGAGCCCTTAACTGTATTCCAGCGAAAGGATGGTTCCCTCTACAATGGCGCTGGAATCGGTAAGGGCCCGGATCTCCAGCCCTGTCCCGGTAAATTTCAGGATCAGCCTGGGGGTGGAAAGGCGGATGCAGCTATCGGAATATTCAATGATCCCCTTGCAGCCGTCCACCACCGCCTGGCGGTTTCCCAGAAGCTCCACCCGCGCCTGGGAGAGAAAAGCAGTGGCGGGCTCCTCCAAACTTTTGGTAAGGAGGAAGGGCCTCTTTCCCCCTGTCTGTCTGCCCGCCGGAACGGTTTGTTTCCTTGTCTTTTTCCGCTGCGCCATGCCATCACCCCGCTGTCATTCTATGCGAAGGGCAGGGGGTTTCATACGGAAAAATTTTTCCGCTCCCCTCATAGAGATAGGAAGGAAGGGGGTATCCGGGATGAAAAAGGTTTTGGGGACATGGTTTTTGGCGGCGGGCTGTGCAGGGGCAGCCTGGGCGCTGCTGTTCTATTCTCCCCTGGCAGGGGAGGGGATCCGCCAGGGGCTGACGGTGTGCGTTTCGGTGATGATCCCTTCCCTCTTTCCCTTCCTCATCCTTTCGGATTTTGTGGCCCGCACCCGGTTGGGGCGGATGCTGGAGGGCCCTTTGGGAGGGGTGGCAGAACGGCTTTACCGCTGCCCCCGTGCCTTGGCCCCCGCCATCCTGATGAGTTGGATGGGAGGCTACCCCGCCGGGGCCAGGGTGCTGGCGGGGATGGTGGAGCGGGGCGTCCTCACCCGGGAGGAGGCGGGCCGGGCGCTGACCTTCTGTGTCAACAGCGGCCCCGCCTTTCTGGTGGCGGTGGTGGGGGCCGGGGTGTTCGGCGCGCCGGGGTGGGGGCTGTTTCTCTTTGGCTGCCAGCTGCTGGCAGGGCTTCTTACCGGGCGGATCCTCTGCCGGGGATTCCGGTGGCGGCGCCTGCCGCCTGCCGGGGAGCAGGGCTGTCTTCCCCCTGCCGCCGGCTTTGTAGGGGCGGTGTCCTCGGCCACGGCGGGGATGCTCTCCATCTGCGCCTTTGTGCTGGTGTTTTCTGCCCTCTGCCGGCTTTTGGCGGGATGGGGGCTGTTAGCAGCCTGGGGGGAACGTCTTTCCCGGCTGGCAGGGGGGCTCCTCACCCCCCAGGGGGCGGTCTGCCTCCTTACGGGACTGCTGGAGATCGGCGGGGGCTGCGCCTTGGCCCAGGGGCTTCCCCCGGGCCAAGGGGCTTTGGTGCTGCCGTTTCTGCTTTCCTTCTCTTCCCTTTCGGTTATTGGCCAGCTGGCCGCCTGTTTTGGGGAGGCAGGGCCGGATGCGGGGCTGCTGATTCGCTCCCGGATCCTTCACGGGATCTTTACCTTTCTTCTTGCCGCGCCGGTTTTATGGGGGAGGTTTTCCACGGCCCAAGCCATGACCGGCCAGCCGGTGCTGGCGCCGGGAAACGGCGGCTTGCTTGGGGCTCTTTGCATCATGGCAATGGTGACGATCCTCTGCACGGCGGTGGATGGCGGTTAAGCGCGCCTTCCCCGCGCCTTCATATCCTTGCGGATGGCCTCCAGCGGAGCCCCGGGAACAGCCCCTGTTTCCCGGAAGGCGGCGACGGTTTCGCTCATCATCTGGAAGTTCAGCGCCGTACCGGCCCCGTCGGGGACATAGTCCACAGCGCGGTCCCGAGAGATGCCAAGCCGCCCCGCAGTTTCCACCGCGTCAAGATTCGCCCCCAGGAAGACGAACTCCCAGCCGTACTTTTCTTTTTCCAGCTGGATCATTCCTTTGACCTTGTCAGAGGAATACTCCTGACTGGCGTTTTCCTGCCCGTCTGTTATGATGACAAACAGGACGCGGTCCGCCCGGTACTCCTTAGCGGTATTTTTCTGAACGCTGACCAGCTTTTGCACCGTCCTGCCTATGGCATCCAGCAGCGCCGTGGTACCGCCCACCTGGTATTCCTTTTCGGTCATGGGACTGACCGCCCGGATGTCGATGCGGTCGTGGAGCAGCTCATAGCGGTTGTCAAAGAGAACGGTGGTGATCCGGCACTCCCCGTCCAGCTCCTTCTGCTTCTGGAGCATCGAGTTGAAACCGCCGATGGTGTCCTGTTCCAGCCCGTGCATGGAACCGCTTTTGTCCAGGATAAAGACCAGCTCTGTTTTCATAATAAAAACCTCCTGTGTTGTGATGGCTTCATTATAGCCTGCACAGGAGGTTTTTCGGTCGCTTTCAAAGCGACAAGTCTTTCCCGGCGTCCTGGGGCTTGGAGCGGCGCCTTACATCCCCAGCAGCGGCTGGTCATACTGGAACAGAACCTCGTTCATTTCAAAGATGTTGTACTTTTTGTTGACGATGAAATACTCCACAATGACATCGAACTTGCTGGCGTGGGACAGGGCGTACCCCGCCCGTTCCAGGAGATCGTCCGTTTCCTCCAGCGTCAGCTCCAAAGCGATGGCCAGGGCCAGAATGGTGGGCTTTTTCGGGGTGTAGCCCTTGCCGGTGCGGATCTTGGAGAAGAGCTTGCGGTCGATGTTGGCCCGCTTGTAGACCTCGACGTCGGTTTTGCCCTTTTGGTCGATGAGTTTCAGCAGGGTGTCGGAAAAGGGCTCGTCCAGGTTTTTGACCAGGTCATCCAGGCCCTGACTCGGCGCCGCCCCTGCCACGGCCATCATGGGAAGGGCCTGCCCCAGGGCCTCCTTCTCCACCTGGAGAAGCACCCGCTGTTTGGCCTGGCGGGTCTCAACAAAATGCTGGTCGATGTAATGCTCCACATCCCCCAGCAGGGCCTTGCTGATTTGGAAGGACGACTTGTCAAAGACGGTTAGAAAGACCTCCATTTCATGGCCCTTCAGGAACTCTTCAATGGCGGTTCGGGCTACCTCCAGGGCCTCGTCCTTGGGATAGCCGTAGATCCCGCTGGAGATCAGGGGAAAGGCGATGCTCTTACAGCCGTGTTCCTCCGCCAGCCGCAGGGATTCTTGGTAGGCCGAGCAAAGGAGCGCCCGGCTCTCTTCCTTATCCCAACGGCGGTAAACCGGCCCGGCGGCGTGGATGACATACTTTGCCGGCAGGGAGAACCCCGGCGTAATAGCGGCCTTTCCCGTTTGGATGGGGGAGACCTTGTTACAGGCCGCCTGGAGCGCCTCCGCACCCGCCGCTTTGAAGATGGCCCCGCAGACGCCGCCCCCCATTTGCAGATCTTTGTTGGCGGCATTGACGATGGCGTCAACGGCCATCCTTGTGATGTCCTCCCGGATGATGGTCAGGGGCATGGTGTCACCTCGTTTACAAGTCTATGGTGGTATCCATTATATCAGCCCTTGGCAGAGAAAACAATGGATCCCGGGCTTTCTCTGCCGGTCTTTGGGGAAAGGGGCGGCGAATACCTGTAAGGGGCTTGAGGATAATTGGGGAAGAATGCCACCCTTCTATAAGAAATATTAGGAATACAGGCACAGGAAAGGGTTGTCAGTTATGATTTAGTCCTGCTATAATAAAAACATCACAGAATAAGTATGCCATGGCTGAGTTATCCGACGGCATCATCGAAGAGTCTTTACAAGTCGGTCTCCCAAAAGTCTGGAGGACCCTTTGCCCGTAACATAATTTTTGGAAAACCAGGAGGAAATCGTATGGAAAACCTATCCCTTTTTGACCAGGTTTCACTTGACGGCAACCAAAAGCCCTCACCTGCTTCAGCGAAACTGGATGTTGTCAAAATGGAGTTTGCCGGGGTGGAAACTCTGCGCTGGTCCGAGCTTTTTTCCGGCTATGATTCCCTCCATGCCATTACCTACTCCTCTGGGATCGGGTTCGTCTGCCAGCTTTTGGGCCTTTTCCAACAGGCGGAAATCATTTTTGGCTGTGACGAGGTACTCTCCTATTCCCTCCAGGAAGTGATGGCTTTTCAGACCAAAACGCTGGAGCGGATGCGGGAAACCGCCGGCAAAATGAAGCTGGATCTGATCTCGCGAATCGAAGAAGGTTCCCTTCGCTTTTATGTCGCGCGAAGCATTCTATCCCACGAAAAGCTCTACCTGCTCTCCGCCAAAGACGGGAGAAAGCGGGTGATCACAGGGTCTGCCAATATGTCCTTTTCGGCCTTTGGCGGGGGGCAGCGGGAAAATATCTGCTATCTCGACGGCGACGCTGCGTATGACTGGTATATGGCGTGTTTTCGCGCTCTGCGGGAAAGCAGTACCGACCAAATCGTCAAGGAAACCTTACTTGTTGCGGATTCGGGAGAAAATTTGGAGGAGCTTCCCATCTCCAGAACCGTTCGGGTTCAAAAGGCCCTTGTACTAGAGCCGGTGGAGGAAAAGAAGGAAGAGGTTCGTTTTGTGCTGGATGTCAAAAATCTGGCCACAAAACTCGCTTCGGCTGTTCCAAAGCCGGATAAAAAGGGGAAGCTTCTTCTTTCCCCCGAAAAAATAAAAATCATCCGAAAGCAGATTTCTGCAGATGAGGAGCGGGAAAAGGAAGAACGGCGGGAATATCCGCAGCTGGACATCTTCCCCGACGAAAGGCTGGTGCGCCTCAATGAAAACGACTTGGATCTTTCCCCGGCTCCGGAGGAAATCAGACAGGATATAGCCCTCTTTTTGAATTATATGGAGGGGTATGAGAAATTTCACGGAGATGTATCCGGGATGCAGCACCGATATTACGAGTTCGCCAACTGGTTTTTCTGCTCCCCCTTTATGGCCTGTATGCGGGATACAGCGGTGCGGTATAATCAGCAGACACTGCCCTATCCGGTGTTCGGCCTCATCTATGGGCAAAGCAAGGCCGGAAAGACCAGTTTTCTGGAAACGCTGCTGAAGATGATGATCGGGCAGAAGCTAAAACTATCTGCACCGGATTTCACCCGTTCCAGTATCGAGACATTGAAATGCACGGTACATGGCGCCCCCATTATTGTAGATGATCTGACCAACACCCGGTTCAACGCACATGCGGTTGAAACCATCAAAAACGACGACTTCGGCATCGCCAAACGGCTGCTCCGGTATCCGGCGGTGGTTATCAGCGCCAACGAGGATGTAAAGGCGGTTGCCCCCGAAGTCATCCGCCGCACGGTGATCTGTCGGGTGCAGGCGGGGCTTACCAACACAGAGGTGATGAAAAGCAGTGTTGTACGGACGGTCCAGAAGCAGATTGGGACCGCGTTTTACCGGGAATATCTCCGCCGGATGCTGGATGCGGTGCCGGAGCTGCTGGAGGAATTAAAAAACACCGAGGATGCCCCTGATATTTTGTCCTGCTCCTCCCAAATCTTGCTGGATATTTTCACGGAATACGCAGAAGGAACTCTTCCGGATTATATCCGCCTTTTGAGCCTGGAGGATTACTTCAGCGAAAAGGTGACAGGCAGTTACGCGATCAAGACGATCCAAAACGCCTGGAAAACCAGTAAGCGATCCTTTGATATTTCCCTGCGGACCAATGAACTTCGCTACAATGCCGGGGAAATTTATGAAGCTGCCAGAATTATAAAGGAACTCCCGGAAACCTTGGAGGCGCATAAATCTCGGGAGTGGATTGTGATGAACTTGGACGCCGCAAAAGAGTTTTTTGGAATTGATTTTAAGAAGCCGGTGTTTTTGTTGGGGCGCTGAGCTTTTCCCCTGCAGTTGAAAAGACGGAATTTGATTCAGCACTTATTGTGGAAGCAGAAGTATTTGCAGGCAAAAAAGGACCGAAAAACTTTTAATGAGTTGTGCAAGGAGATAAGGAAAGTTTTTCAAACATTGTGAAAAGAGGAAGTACAAAATAGTGGACAAATTTCGCATGGAAACCCCCGACCTGACCCAATCCAACATTGAAAAAATAGCCGCCCTGTTCCCCAACTGCGTCACCGAGACCGTAGGCCAAGACGGCAAGCCCAAGCGTGCCATTAACTTTGACCTGCTGCGGCAGATGCTGTCCGACGAAGTGGTGGACGGCGACGAAGCCTACGAGTTTACCTGGGTGGGCAAAAAGGCCGCCATTGCAGAAGCCAACCGCCCCATTCGCAGGACCCTGCGCCCCTGCCCGGAAGAAAGCAAGGACTGGGACACCACCGAAAACCTGTACATAGAAGGGGACAACCTGGAGGTCTTAAAGCTGCTGCAGGAAAGCTACCTGGGACAGGTGAAGATGATCTACATCGACCCGCCCTACAACACCGGGAACGACTTTATCTACCGGGATGATTTTGGGGAAAGTCTGGAGGACTACAGCGAAGAGATTGGCCAGCTGGACGAGGAAAATAACCGGCTTTTCCGGAATACGGACCGTAACGGCCGGTTTCATTCGGATTGGTGCAGTATGATGTATTCCAGGTTGATGCTGGCGAGGAATCTGTTAAGCGATGAGGGCTCTATTTTTATCAGTATGGATGACCACGAAGCAGATAACCTCAAAAAAATATGTGATGAAGTTTTTGGAGAAAATAATTTTGTTGCATGCGTAGTTTGGCAGAGAAATTATGCCCCCATTAGCTTGAAAAAATTTTTTTCAGAAAGTCACGAATATTGTTTTATCTATGCGAAAAATATAGACCATTTCCAAATGAACTTACTGCCAAGAACAGATAAACAAAATAAGGACTATACAAATCCAGACAATGATCCCCGTGGTGTTTGGAAGGTCGGAAATCTGACGGTGGGTCCAGTTGTAGAAAAGCAGGTATATGAAATTACCGGACCCACTGGGAAAAAGTTCTTGCCTCCAAGCGGGTATTGTTGGCGTTTTTCAAAAGAGCGATTTGAAGAAATGAGAGCAGATAATAGAATCTGGTTTGGTGTAAATGGCGATGGCTCGCCTGTTCCCAAATTGTTTTTAACAGAGGTTCAGGATGGTGTTACACCAATGACATTATGGACTTTTGATGAAGCAGGTCATAATCAAATTGCGACCAGAGAATTAAGAACGATTTTTGGCGCAGCTATCTTTACAGGTCCAAAACCGATCAAATATATTATGCGGCACTTGCAAATTGGAGCAAATAAAGGTGATATTATATTAGATTTCTACTCCGGCTCTGCCACCACCGCCCACGCCGTTATGCAGCTAAACGCCGAAGATGGCGGCCACCGCAAATTTATTATGGTACAGCTTGACGAACCCTGCGATGAAAAATCCGAAGCATACAAAGCCGGCTATAAAAATATCTGTGAAATTGGCAAGGAGCGTATCCGCCGGGCCGGCGAAAAAATCGTAGAGGAACAGGCGAACCTATTAAATGCAGCAAAAACAGGGGCTTTGCAACGGGGAGAAGCTTATGCCGAGTTTACAACATCGTCAAAAGCATTAGAGGCCCAAGCAGAAATAAGAAAAAAACTGGACATTGGCTTCCGTGTTTTCAAGCTGGCCGACAGCAACATGAAGGATGTTTACTACACCCCCAGCGAAATCACCCAGCAGAGCCTTTCCGGCATGGTCAGCAACATCAAGGAGGACCGCACCGACCTGGACCTGCTGTTTGGCTGTTTATTGGATTGGGGTATGCCCCTTTCCATGCCCTACACTGCGGAACAGTTGGAGGGTTGCACCGTCCACACCTACAACGAAGGTAACTTGATTGCCTGCTTTGACCAGAATGTCCCCGAAAGCGTGGTCAAAGAGATCGCCAAGCGAAAGCCCCTGCGGGCCGTGTTCCAGGATTCCAGCTTCGCGGACAGCCCGGCGAAAATCAATGTGTTCGAGATTTTTAAGCTGTACGCACCAGATACAAGAGTAAAGGTGATCTGATGAAACTCCAATTCAAGCACCAAAAATTCCAAGCCGACGCCGCCAAAGCGGTAGTGGATGTATTTGCAGGCCAGCCCTGTCTGACCCCCATCTACCTGATAGACCAGGGCCTTTCCATTCAACAACAGCTTGCTGACCGGGACGTTCTCACCGGCTGTCGAAATGAGCCCGTCGTGCCGGAGCTGTCCGATGCCATCATCCTGGAACACCTCAACAAGGTCCAGAGGCAAAATCAGATTGCCCCCTCCCCCAAGCTGGAGGGCCGCTATAATCTGACCATCGAGATGGAGACCGGCGTCGGAAAAACCTACACCTATATCAAGACCATGTATGAACTGAACCGCCACTACGGCTGGAGCAAGTTCATCGTTGTTGTCCCCAGCATCGCCATCCGGGAGGGGGTCTATAAGACCTTCCAGATGACCCAGGAGCATTTTGCGGAGGAGTACGGAAAGAAGATCCGCTTTTTTATCTACAACTCCACCCGCCTCACCGAGGTGGACCGCTTTGCCTCCGATAGCTCCATCAATGTGATGATTATCAATTCCCAGGCATTTAACGCCCGGGGCAAGGATGCCCGGCGCATCTACATGAGGCTGGACGAGTTCCGCTCCCGCCGCCCCATTGACATCATCGCCAAGACCAATCCGATTCTGATTATTGATGAGCCCCAATCGGTGGAGGGCAAGCAAACCAAGGAGCGCCTCAAGGAGTTCTGCCCGCTGTTCACCCTGCGCTATTCAGCCACCCATAGATCAGACAGCGTTTACAACATGGTTTACCGTTTGGATGCCATGGAGGCTTACAACAGACGCCTGGTGAAGAAGATTGCCGTCAAAGGGATTACCGAATCCGGCAGCACCGCCACCGAGGGCTATGTCTATTTGGAAAGTATCAATCTTTCCAAAGCTGATCCCACCGCCACCATCCAGTTTGACTGTAAGGGCGCAAAGGGTATCCGTAAGGTAACCAGAACAGTAGGGATTGGTTACAATCTCTATGACCATTCCGGCGGATTGGAGGAGTACCGGGACGGCTTTGTGGTGAAGTTCATCGACGGACGGGACAATCATATTGAGTTTCTGAACGGGCTGAAGCTGTTTGCCGGTGAGGTCGTGGGGCGGGTCAGTGAGGAACAGCTGCGCCGCCTTCAGATCCGGGAGACCATCCTTTCCCACCTTGAACGGGAGCGCCAGTTGTTCCACAAGGGGATCAAGGTGCTGTCCCTCTTCTTCATTGATGAGGTGGCAAAGTACAAGCAGTATGATACGGCTGGCCAGCCATTTAATGGCGTTTATGCGGAGATATTTGAGGAAGAGTATGAGGAGATCCTCGACAATATGCAGCTTGCCATCGGGGATGAAGAATACCTGCGGTACTTGGCGGCGATTTCCCCCGCCGATACCCATGCCGGTTACTTTTCGGTGGACAAAAAGGGCAAGATGACAGACAGCAAGCTCTCCGATAAGACCCAGCGCACATCAGATGATAAAGACGCTTACGACCTTATTATGAAAAACAAGGAACTGCTGCTGGACCGCAACCCCAAGCGGTCTCCGGTGCGGTTTATCTTCTCCCATTCTGCTCTGCGGGAAGGCTGGGACAATCCCAATGTATTCCAAATCTGCACCCTGAAGCAAAGCGGCAGCGATGTCCGCAAGCGCCAGGAGGTAGGCCGGGGCCTGCGTCTTTGTGTCAACCAGGATGGGGAACGGATGGATGCTAACGCCTTGGGCAACAATGTCCACAACATCAATGTGCTGACGGTGATAGCCAGTGAAAGCTATGACAGCTTTGCCAAAGGGCTGCAAAGCGAGCTGGCGGAAGCGGTGGCAAACCGTCCGCAGGTGGTCAACGAAGAGCTTTTCATCGGAAAGGTCCTTGTTGATACCAACGGCAATGAACAGATCATTGACCGCCAGATGGCTCAATCCATCTGCTTTGATCTGGTGGTAAACGGCTACATTGACCGACAGGGGGCTCTTACCGACAAATACTACGCCGAAAAGGTGAAGGGAAAAATCATCCTTGACGCAGAATCTGCTGATTGCGCGGAAGGGATCATCGCGATCCTCGACTCCGTTTATGACAGCCGCGCCATGCAGCCGGAAAACGCCAGGGAAAAGAATATCGAGCTGCAAATAGACCCGGACAAATTGGCTATGCCGGAGTTCCAAGAGCTGTGGAAACGCCTCAGTCCGAAATCTGTCTATGCGGTGGATTTTGACACAGAGGAATTGGTGGGAAAAGCCGTAGATTCTCTGAACCGAAATCTACGAGTACCAAAGATCTTCTTCAAGGTAGAGGGTGGCGAGATGGATGAGATTTCATCGAAAACCGCCCTCTTGGAAGGTACTGCTTTCCGCAAGTCAAGGTCCTCTGGATATGAGGCAAGCCGGCAGATCCGTGCCAACGCCAGCATCAAGTATGATCTGGTTGGAAAGCTGGTAGATGAAACTGGGTTGACCCGAAAGGCTATTGTAGAAATTATGACAGGGATCGAAAAGTCCGTTTTTGACCAGTTTCAAAACAATCCCGAAGAGTTTATTTTGAAGGCGGCTGCCCTTATCAACAACGAAAAAGCGACTGCTATCATCCAACATATCACTTATAATTTACTGGATCAGCAGTATGATACAGATATTTTCACCGAACCCACGATGAAGGGCCGTCTGGGTGTGAACGCCCGAAAGACGGCGCGCCACCTGTATGACCATGTTTTGTACGACTCCAATACCGAACGGGACTTTTCCCAAGAGCTGGATACCAATCTTGATATTGCGGTTTATGTAAAGCTGCCGGATAGCTTTTATATCGCCACCCCGGTCGGGCGGTATAATCCAGACTGGGCGATTGCTTTTTACGAGGGCACAGTAAAACACATCTACTTTGTGGCAGAAACCAAAGGGTCTATGTCCACGATGCAGCTGCGTGAAATCGAAAAGTCAAAAATCCACTGTGCCAGAGAGCATTTCAAAGCAATTAGCGGAGGGAATGTTGTCTATGAGGTGGTGGACAGCTATCAGGCTTTATTGGAAAAGGTTATGCAATAGAAATTGAAGATGCCCAAAGAGGTGTCTTCGTAAGCCTTGCCCCCATTCCATGCCGCCCCTGCCAACAAGTATGAAAAGGACAGAATAAAGGCACATACCCAACGGCGAACCACCGCCCGCAGGTATGTGCTTTTTGCTTACTCACCGTCATTTCTCCGGTCAGGTTGGGATAGCCAACAGGGCCTTATCCCGGAAATGCTAACACCCCATGGTGTCAAAGCTGTTGTTCCAGGCGATGGCTTTGACCATATCCCCGTCAAAATCCGCCCCGCCCAGGCGCTCCGCGCCATATGGCTAATCAAGCATAGCCCGATAATGCTGGGGATGATCGTGGAATTGTCTTTGCCAAATCTCAAGACAGAGCATTCCCCATATACTGCGACCAAACTCCGATTCGTTGTTCACTTTTTCCAAGACTTTCCGGTTATTGATAAGTTCTCTTTTCTTTGCGTTTTGGCTGGAAAGGATGTCAACGATATAGTTGAGCGTTTTTTATTGAATACACACCGATGCTGACCATTATCCCATGCTCTATATGGGAGCAACTGGTTTTGTTCTCAACTTTATCCAATAGCATAAAAATTCGCCGCAGAACAGCCTGTCAAGCGATTCTACGGCGATTTTAATGGTCGGAGCGAGGTGACTCGAACACCCGGCATCCTGCTCCCAAACGGTGGTCTGAGGCTTCAAATAGCCATTTCTGGGCCTTTCTGTCCCTAACCGTCAGGGTGTAGAA
>CAJUFK010000048.1 GCA_910585535.1 uncultured Angelakisella sp.
AATACTACTTTGGTCTTAAAAATAAAAAAGTACCGCTCCAGCTTTGGGACAAAATGTCTCAAAGTACAGCCGCCCCATGTTAGCTTTTGTGGAACAAATAGGGCGCAGGACATATAAACATACCACCCCTCTGCCGAACACGCCCCGAAACCCTTGATACAAGCGGCTTTCAAACGCCTAAATGCTAACAGTCCAGCCATGGAAAATAAGCGGTTTTTACAGCGCGTTCAACCCAATCCCCCCGCCCTTTCCCATTCATGGGAAAGGGGGCGGCTCTGGAGGATATATCCCCCGCCGCGCCGGAGGGGTAGCACAGCCGGGGCAGACCGTCAAGGGCAAGCCGCCGCAAGCGGCGGTGCTACGCACCCTTGACCGCATACTCCCGGCTGTGCTCAATAGTAGGCGGCGACGGGGGATATACCACCAGAGCCCCTATGTAAAAATGCGCGGGGACAACGATTGCTTTGGGACATTTTGTCTCGAAGTCACTGCCCCGATATTTATACTTTTCGGCTGGAATGGCCGGGGTCTGCTGGGGGCCGCCTTGATAACCAAAACAGGGCGGCCCCCAGTGGACTCCGGCCATATCGCGCAAAAACCGCCGCTTTGAGTTTTCCCCAATAGCGGCGGTCTGGTGTAGTCTGGTGTAGGTTGGCTCCATTCTTTAGGTGTCGTGTTATTATGCCCTTGTCAAATACACTAACCTGCAAAGGGAAACAATCTTACCGTCCGAAAAAGCATTTGCCTATAAGATGAAGCTGGACGCTATGAAAAGGCAAGGTCAGAGGTCGGATTTAACTTCGCGCCCACTGGACACGAAGTCACGATCTGATGAACAGTTGGCAAAAGATTCTCCCGATAGTGCAAGGCAAATTCAACGCTTTATCCGTTTGACCGAGCTTATTCCCTCTGTTCTGCAAATGGTGGACGACGGAAAAATTGCTTTCCGTCCTGCCGTGGAGCTTTCCTATCTTTCCAAAAATCAGCAGGAAGCCCTATACAGCACAATGGAATGTGAGGACTGCACCCCGTCTTTGGCACAGGCTATCAAAATGAAAGAGTTTAGCAAGGACGGCAAGCTGACCGACGAGGTGATTCTCTCCATTATGCAGGAGGAAAAGCCGAATCAGAAAGAACAGTTCAAAATGCCGAAAGAGCGTATCAGCAAATATTTTGCGCCGGGGACGCCCGCGCAGAAAATTGAAGATACCATTGTGAAAGCGTTGGAGCTATACCGTAAACGACAGCGGGATCGTGAAGCCGAAAGGTAGAATTTCACTAACAAGGGGTAACTATACCCTAAAATAAGGCAAGGTGCGGCGGTGTTCGCTTGTTCCCCCTCTCCACACCTCTCCCCCTCAAAAACTACCTGTACTACCCGAAAAAAGAGATATTACAGGGCAGCGATTTTCGTACCTTTGCAGAAATCCGCAAAAATTCGTACAATGAAGCTGCAAAGGAGGTTGGCGAATATGAAAAAAGCAAGGATAATCGCCGTTATAGCGGCATTGATTGTTTCTTTGTCGGGTTGTGCGAATACGGATCACCCACAGACGATACAGGATAGTTCGGGCATTGAAGCGGTGACAAGTGAGGTTTACGAGCGTACAGAGCCGGAAGATCGTTCGTCCGCTTCTGTTTCGGAGAGTAAGGAAAGCACCGCAGAGAGTACGGCCACGGTTAAGGCAGAAACGGAATCGGCACAGGCTGAAAATTCACAGCCTGCCGCAGAACAAAACCCTGCTCCGGGGACGCAACCACCGCAGACCGTTATCCCAAACAATACGCCGAAGCCTGAAACGCCGAAAGCCGTTGAGCCTACGCCTGAACCAAAGCCTACGCCGACACAGCCCACGCCGCCCCCTGCGGAAGAAACGCCAAAAGTGGAACAGCCGCAGGAAACCACGCCGCCCAATGACCCCGCCGTTCCCGAATTTGATATTCAGACTTGGATCGACTATGCCAAAGCCTACGCAGTCAATATCGGTCTGCGGCTTGAAAACTCGGCGGTTGACTGTTGGGACAATCCCATTACCGCGGGAGCATTTAGTTCCTGTCTGGAACGGGATATTCAAAGCAGGCTGGATCGGTACAGCCGGGACGAAGATATTACCGATGTCTGGATATGGGCACAGGCACGCTCCGACGGGAGCTACGATTTGTATATCGGCTACGCCTAAACAAAATCAAAACCGAATATTTCACTATGTACGCACTGTGTAAAAACACGGTGCGTTTTTTTATTTCAAGGAGGATTTCAAATGAAAACGCAGAAAATCAAAAAATGTATGTCGCTGTTTTTAGCGGCTCTGATGTGCGTTACCACTCTGTTTGGGGTTGGGACGACCGCCTATGCCGCAGAGGAAACCGACGAAGTTTGCCTCGTTTCCTTTCCCCGTGACGGGGACGCCAATTACGGCGGTGAATGGGGACATGGCAGTTACACCTATATGAACGGCTGGAGCATGGCAAGTTCCCGTTATACTACTGTCCGCGCAATGGGTTCGTATGACGGCAATATCTGTTACTGCATTGAACCCGGCGTTCCGCAGGAATCGGGCGACCGTTTCACGAAAAAGGGCGAGAACTTTTGGGACAATTACCCCTCGTCCTACAATCACACCATTTCGCCCGATGATATTAAGCTGTTTATCGGCCGTATCTTTCAGTACGGTTATACGGGTACGATTTCGACCTCTTGGCGTTCACAGAATGAGGGCGGCGACAAGCTGGCTCACGCCGTTGCCACACAGCTTTTAGTTTGGGAAACCGTCGTTGGCGAGCGTGACGCCGATTTTAACAAGGTCGGCACAGTCGGCAAGGACGCGATCTGCGATCAGATCAGCACAGGACACCCGCTGTATAGCCAAATTATGAGCTACTACAATTCTATCGCAGCCAGCGTGCAGACCCATTCCAAAGTGCCGAGCTTCTTTGCAAAATCCACAGGCAAGGCGAAAAACATTGAGCTTGAATGGGACGGCGAAAAGTACACCGCCACACTCACCGACACAAACAATGTCCTTTCTAATTACTCTTTTTCCGCAGGCGTTTCGGGAATCCGTTTCTCTGTAAACGGAAACAAGCTGACGATTACCGCTGATACAGCGCCGAGCGATACCGTTGCGATTACAGCCGAAAAGAAAAATTCACAAAGGCGCGGCGTTATCACTTGGACGGACGGCGTTTATGGCCCGAATGGAAAGCTGCAAGATACTGTCACCTATGCGCAGTCGGTCAACGACCCCGTAAAAGGCTATCTGAATATCAAGGTTTCCTACGGTTCAGCAAAAATCGTCAAGACCAGCGAGGACGGCAAGGTTGAGGGCATTTCCTTTACCATTACGGGCAACGGCGTGAATAAAACCGTTCAGGCAGGCGCAGGCGGCACGATTCAGATCGATAATCTTACTCCCGGCGTTTACACCGTAACCGAACAGAACTACGACAAATACGAGCCGCAGGAGGTTCGCCGTGTTACCGTTGTCAGCGGTCAGATTGCTACCGTGAATTTCAGCAATGTTCTGAAGCGCGGCGATCTCACCGTCACTAAAACCTCGGAGGACGGATTAAACGAGGGCGTGAAATTTCACTTGTCCGGCACCTCTCTTTCGGGGCTTGCGGTGGACGAATACGCCGTAACCGACAGTTCGGGCAAGGCATATTTCCGTGATGTGCTGATCGGAACAGGCTATGTTTTGGAAGAAGTCGATACCGCAATCCGTTATGTTGTTCCTGATAATCAGACGGCAGCGGTTGAATGGAACAAGGTCACAAACAAGAGTTTTACCAACATTCTGAAAAAATGGAATGTCACCGTCACCAAGAGCGATAAAGAAACAGGCACAGCACAGGGTGACGCAACGCTTGGCGGTGCGGTTTACGGCATTTACAAGGGCGAGCAACTTATTGACACTTATACCACCGACGCAAACGGTCAGTTCACCACAAAATATTATGTCTGCGGTGATGATTGGTCGGTGCGTGAAATCAGTCCCCGCGAGGGTTATTTGCTTGACGAACCCGCACACCATATCGGCGCGGAGGCCAAAAACTACACCGTAGAATACAATTCCACCGCTAACGATGTGACCGAGCAGGTTATCAAGGGCAATATCGCTCTGATTAAGCATACGGACGACGGCGAAACACAGCTTGAAACGCCGGAGGCAGGCGCTGAATTTGAGGTGTTTTTGAAATCCGCAGGCGGATATGACACCGCCAAAGATTCCGAGCGTGATTATCTCACCTGCGACGAAAACGGCTTTGCACAGACAAAAGACCTGCCTTACGGCATTTACACCGTTCATCAGGTCAAAGGCTGGGACGGTCGCGAATTGCTTGCCGATTTCGATGTGTATATTGCAAAGGACGGTCAGACCTACCGCTATCTTGCCAACAATGCAAATTTTGAATCGTATATCAAAATTGTTAAGGTGGATGCGGAAACCGGCAAGGTGATTCCGTATGCAGGCGCAGGCTTCCAGCTTTACCGCCCGGACGGCAGCCTGATTACGCAGACTTTCACCTATCCCGAAGTTACCACCATCGACACCTTTTACACCAACGACGAGGGTACTTTGATTACTCCCGAAAAGCTGGAATACGGTTCGGGGTATTCGCTGGTCGAAGTCTTTGCCCCCTATGGCTACACGCTGAACAGCGAACCCGTGTATTTTGATGTAACGCAGGACGCTTCTGCCGACGAGAACGGCGTTACCGTGATCGAGGTCGTCAAGCCGAATATGGCGCAGAAAGGCGTTATCAAGATCAGCAAATCCGGCGAGGTCTTTTCCTCTGTGACCGAAGCAGACGGACTGTATCAGCCTGTTTTCTCTGTTCAGGGCTTGCCCGGTGCGGTCTATGAAATCATCGCCGCCGAGGATATTATCACCCCGGACGGTACACTGCGAGCAGCTGCCGGGGAAGTGGTTGACACCGTAACGACCGATGAAACGGAACTTGCCGAGAGCAAACCGCTGTATCTTGGAAAATATGAAATCCGAGAGATTGAAGCACCCTACGGCATGGTATTGAATACCGAAATCCGTACCGCCGAGCTTGTCTATGCGGGACAGGAAATCGAGATCACCGAAACCGCCGCCAGCTTCTACAATGAGCGTCAGAAAGCCGCGGTTTCTCTTGATAAGGTGTTGGAACAGAATACGCAGTTCGGAATCGGTATGAACGGGGAAATTACTGCCGTAACCTTTGGCTTGTTTGCTACCGAAGATTTGACCGCAGCGGACGGCTCTATTATCCCTGCCGACGGTCTGCTTGAAATTCTCTCGGTTGACGAGAACGGACACGCCGTATGCAATACCGATTTGCCTTTTGGCAGCTTCTATCTCAAAGAGCTTTCCACCGACGGGCATTATATCCTCTCCGATGAAAAGTACCCGATTGTCTTTGAGTACGCCGGACAGGAAACCGCCCTTGTGGAAATCAAGGCAAACGACGGCAAGGCGATTGACAATGACCTGATTTACGGCGAAATTCAAGGACTGAAAAAGGACGAGGACGGAAACGCGCTCGGCGGCGCTGTGATCGGACTGTTCAAAGCAGACTGCACCGAGTTTACAAGAGAAAATGCGATCATCACCGCCACCTCTGCCGAGGACGGCGGTTTTTCTTTTGCCGATGTGCCTTACGGAAACTGGCTCGTGCGTGAAATCGAAGCGCCGACAGGCTTTGTATTGTCTGATGAAACCTTTGCCGTGACGGTCGATAAGGACGGCACGGTAATTGAGATTGAAATTGAAAATACGCTGATTCGCGGTACGGTGCAGCTTACAAAGATTGATAAGGACTACCCCGACAACAAGCTGACGGGCGCGGAATTTGCCGTTTACCGTGATTCTAACGGCAACAAGGAGCTTGACGCAGACGATGAACTGCTCGGCGCACTCACCGAAACCGGCACAGGCGTTTATGAAATGCCCGACCTGTTTTACGGCGGCTACTTCGTCAAGGAAACCAAAGCGCCGGAGGGCTTCTATCTTGACGAAAACGCTTATTATTTTGAAATCATCGAGAACGGCAAGACCGTCACCGTGGAAAACGAGGCAGGCAAGGGCTTTGTCAATGCGGCACAGGTAGGATCACTCAAAATCGTTAAGACATCTTCCGATGGCAAGGTCGAGGGTTTTTCGTTCCGTGTGACCGGGCCTAACGGGTATTCCGAAATTTTCACCACTGACAAGAACGGCGAAATTCTCATTGAAAATCTCCGTATCGGCGAGTATGTGATTTCCGAGGTGTCGGACGGCGCTTCTGCCGCCTATATTCTCCCCGCAGACAAGACGGCAAGCGTATTTGAGGGGGCTGTTACCAAAGTAGAAATGCACAACGAATTAAGGGATACCCCGAAAACAGGCGACGACAGTAATCCTATTCTTTGGCTTTCTCTGCTCGGCATTTCTGCGGTGGGTACTGCCACTCTCGGCGTGATTGGCTGGAAGAAAAAGAAAACTGGAAAGGAGGCCGCTGAATAATGGAATTAAAAACAATCGTTGCAATCGGACTGGTTGTGTTCATTGTGGGCGCTTTGATTTTCCTGAAAATCAGAGGTAAGAAGAAATAACGACCGGGGGCGGCTGAAAAAGCTGCCCTTTTACATACCCGAAAAACAAAAGGAGGCTTATTCTATGGTTCATTTCTTTGATTCAGACATAGCACAAAAATACGGGGTCAATGCGGCGGTGCTGGCGTGTTTCCTTTGGGATTGTATCGAGGAACAAAGCACGCAGTCGCCCCGACTTCACGAGGGCAAGGTTTGGATTCGCTGCTCGGTGCAGATGATGACGGGGTTCTTTCCGTTTCTCACCTATGACGAAATCCGCTATGCCCTGAAACAACTTATACGAGGGCGTGTTCTCACAAAAGGGCGGTTCAACGAGAGCCGTTTTGACCGCACGAACTGGTACGCTTTTACCGAGTTCGGGCAGTTCCTTATGGCAGAAAGCGAGGCGAAAACACAATGAACGACGGCAAGCGCATTATATGGAGCAATGACCTTGACTACGACGACTGGAAAGAGGATTTAGAAGAACAATACCCCGAATTGTCCGAGGACGAGCGCGTTTCGCTGATGTATGAACTTAACGGCGATTATTTGGACGATGAGCGCCATAATCTGAATATTCAGCTATCCCGTCCGATTCTCGTTGTCGGTGACTTGGGACTTTGGCATGGCCGCCGTATGGGTTACAAGGAAATTGAAAGCGGCAATATCCGTGACTGCCTTTACAGCGAACGGGATATTGATTACAGCACTTGGTTTGTAGATAAAAACGGTGATTTCCGCTGCGAAGCTATCCACCACGACGGCACAAATCACTATCTCTACCGCGCCTATAAGGACGGTGTTTCCGAAACACAGATTGACAATCTGAAAGAAAAACTATACCGCGGTACGGCGACCCGTGCAGATATTACGAGAATCACCCGCAGACTTGGCGACGAAATAGCGAATGTTTACGGCTTTCCCATTCCGCACAGGCGGCAGGCCGTTGCGCTGGAACGGTAAGGAGGTGAAGCTATGCAGGATTTATCCGATTCAAGGGACTGCGCCTTTGAAGCCTTTGTTACCAATCTCGGCAAATACAACGAGGGCTATTTAGTCGGTGAATGGGTCAAGTTCCCGATTACCAATGAGGAAATGCAGGAGGTTTTCAAGCGGATCGGCATTAACCGCCGTTATGATGAATGGTTTATTACTGATTATGAGTGTCCCGATTCCCATATTTATGACCTGCTCGGAGAATACGAAAGTTTAAGCGAGCTCAACTACCTTGCAGGAAAGATTATGGAGCTTGACGAAAGCGAAGATTTCTGGCAGGCGGTTTTAGACTTGGGTGAAAATACGGGCAGCGTTAAGGATTTAATAAATCTGACTGAAAACATGGACTGTTTTGATTATCTTCCGGGTGTTACCGATGATTCCGACCTCGGCTATTACTGGACCCACGAAAGCGGCTGCTATGACACAAAAGCAATGGGCGCTCTTTCAAACTATATCGACTATGAGGGTTTCGGGCGTGATATTCGCTTTGATGAAAGCGGTGTATTTACCGACAGAGGCTATGTACGCTCAAACGGCGGTCGCTTTGTTGACATCTACGACGGCAAGATAGAGAATATCCCCGAAGAATACCGTATTCAAAGTCCGAATCTTTATGTTCGTGCTGTTGCTGGCAGAACGGAAAAAGATATGGAGCGCTGATTTGCACATTTGATATTGTTTCCGCGCTTGGGTATGATATATAATAAAAAAGACAAGGAAGTGATTTCAAATGAGCGACAGCAATTCATATTTTGATTTAGCCGACCGTATATCTGATTCTTTTTCAGAAATCGAAAACGATGTAACGGTTGATTTAAGAAAGAGCAACGAGGACTATTCTTCTCTGTATCAGAGCATTTCTGATTTGAAAGCTAAACACCCGTTTATTCAAAAGGTTATGGAGGGTAACGGCGAGCTTTCATTATCGGCAGAGGAACACGAGGTTTTGACAAAGTTTTTCCGATTGCAATTCCGGCTCGAAAGTATGGAACGGGAGCATATTTATTTCAGAGGACATACCGACTGCATTTCGTATCTGAAAAAAGTCGGAGCGTTAAATTGAATATTTCAGCATAAGCGGTGCAGAGCTAATCTGTACCGCTTTTTACATAGGCAAAATAGAATTTAGAACCGAAAAAGAAATTGAAACAGAAAAGTTTTTACGAAATTTCAGTAAGAACCATTGACTATTCAGAGCTTTTTGGATATACTGATGGTAAAGGAGGCGATAATATGATCGTTAGACCCCATTATTTAGATTTACTGAAAACCTATCGTGATGTGCCGCTGGTGAAAATCCTTGCAGGTATTCGCCGCTGCGGTAAGTCTACAATTTTAGATATGTTACAGGATGATTTGGTTAAAAGCGGCATTCCGGCCGACCACATTATCAGTATGCGCTATACCTCGGAAGATTTTGACGACGGTATGACCGATAAGGATATGTATAACGGCATTAAAGAGAAAATGACAGACGGTGAGCGTTATTATCTTCTGCTTGACGAAGTGCAGGAAATCACAGGCTGGGAAAAGGCTGTAAACAGTCTGCTTGAAAACGCCAACACAGACATCTATGTGACTGGCTCCAATTCCAAGCTGATGTCAAGTGAAATATCCACTTACCTGACGGGGCGGTATATTTCTATCCCTGTATTTACGCTCTCTTTTGCCGAGTATATGGAGTTCAAAAAGGCAAGCGGACGTACGCCGAAAGAACTGCTTACCGAATATATCCGCATGGGCGGTTTTCCTATCGTTGCGCTGAGCAATTTCGACGAGGGCGCGGCGTATCAGATCGTCGAGGGTATTTACAATTCTGTCATCACCAGCGATATAACGAAACGGCACAACATCACAAACTTTGACCTGTTCAATCGTGTTGTGAAATATGTCGTTGAAAATGTCGGCAAGACCTTTTCCGCTAACGCTATCGTGAAGTTCCTGAAAAGCGAGGGGCGTTCTCTCTCGGTGGAATCGGTATATAACTATCTGGAATGGCTGGAAAAAGCCTTTGTGATCTACCGTTGCCAGCGATATGATCTGCAAGGAAAATCCGTGTTGAAAACGCAGGAGAAATTCTATCTTGCGGACGCTTCTCTGAAATACTGCATGATGGGCTTCAATCCGAAATCTGTTGCCGCTATGCTTGAAAACATCGTGTACTTTGAACTTCGCAGAAAAGGCTATGAGGTCTATATCGGCAAGAACGAAACGAAAGAGATTGATTTTGTAGCGGTACGGCGTGACGAGCGTATCTATGTGCAGGTGTGCCGCAATCTGCCGGAGGAATCCGACCGTGAGGTTGCCAACCTGCTTGAAATCAAAGACCACTACCCCAAGTATGTAGTAACCCTTGATGAGCTTGCCGCAGGCAATATCAACGGCATAAAGATTGTGCATTTGGCAGATTTTCTGTTAGCTAAGGATTATTGAAAATTGCAATGTGAAAGGAGTGTATAGGTCATGTCCATTGTGAATCAACATCCGAATGGGATAAATCCCTTTGCCGTTTCCCTTGTATCTACTGACTGTATGACTACAAGTGGTGTAGCACATAGGGCTTTAGAAGAAAATGGACATAACGATGTTCTGCTAAAATATATGGAAGATGCGTTACAAAAACATCATATTAGCCCAGACGCATTACAGCGCCATATGGATTTAATCACATCACTAAAAATAGCAAATCTCCCAACACTCCGTTCCCCTTATCCACAGACCTTAACAACTCAAAAAGGAAATTTTGCAGAAGTTTTCTTGGCGGAATATTTGAGTTCTACAACAGATGCACAACTTCCCATATACAGACTGAGGTATAATACTAATCCAGAGCAGTCCATGAAAGGTGACGATGTTCTTTTATTTGATTTGGATTCAGACCCCGTAAGGATTATCGTCGGCGAATCAAAATTCAGAGGTATACCAGATAAACAAGCTGTAATTGATATAGTTGATGGCCTTGTACGATCAAATAAAGCTGGATTACCAGTTTCTCTTATGTTTGTCGCTGACAGATTGTTCCAAGAAGGTAAGCCTGAACTGGGGCAAAGAGTTCAAGACTGTGCAGTGCTATTTGCAACAAACAAACTACACATAGACTATGTTGGGTTGCTTATGAGCAATCGTAATACTAAAACCCATGTTAACAAACACACTGATAATAAGCTCCACAATTTGTTAATGATCTCGTTGGGAATGCAAGACCCTCAAACAATAGTGAAGCACGCATTTGAAGAATTTGAGAATAACCTATGAGCATTCCTGAAAATTACACTTCTGATCTGCTTAGAAAACTATCTCAAGGGCGCTTGAACAATCTTATTGCTCAAGCCGACGCAAGACGAATTCTTCAAGAAGTAAAAGAGATTCCGAGAAACTATCCGGATTTTGACCCGTTGCTTACAGAAAAAGTGACACACATTGCGTACGCATTGCTTTCTTGCGGATGTTCATTAACAGAAAATGCCGATAATAATGTAAACGTAACGGAAAGTCTGGCAATATTAGAGCGAGCTGGAAAATTGCTATCAGACACTTATAAATATAATGATAATGAAGTTGATGAAAAAACTACAATTTATTAATTGCCGGTATGGCGCTCTATGCTGCTAAACAGTATTCGCGCGCCTTTATAGTATTAAAGAACATAAATCTTGATTTCAATGTTGGGCAAATAATAATCCAGTTTATAAAAAAAGACTTTAATTCGTTACTGCAAAATGTAAGCCAAATTTTCTTTGCGGCTCCTATCGAATTACCTGATATGCAAAGCTTAGATGAATGGGCTATCTCTCATGAAATTGCACGTATTTTTTTGATGATTATTGATTTTGTTCAAACAGGTAATCAAAGTAACTTCAAAATAATAGATGATATATTTGACAAGTTGCTAGCTATTGCTACTGAGGGTAACCTAATATCTTATTGGTTGATAGTAAGACTATTAAGGATTATTCTTTCAACTTTTCACGAGGCTTCTCTTTGGTCTATTTTGCCGCCATTATTGCCCTCTCAATATATAACTAAGAATTATATTCAGCTACTTAGTGGGTTTATGCCTCCAGTCACAGAACTATGGCCATCCCAAGCAGTAGCTATTCCACTTGCTGTTGGAGAAAATGGTGGAGGCGTTATTAATCTTCGTACAAGCGGTGGAAAAACAAGGGTTGCGGAAATAGCTATTTTAAGCACATTATCTGCCCATACAATGTCTAAAGTTTTATATCTCGCTCCTTTTCGCTCGTTAGCTTTTGAAGTCGAGCAAAGCCTAAGTAAAGTATTTGGCCCGCTCGGAATTACAGTGTCTCAGCTATACGGAGGTTCAACTGCAAATTTAACGGATTTTGAGCTTATCAATGAATCCCAAGTGATTATTGCAACGCCCGAAAAAGCGAAAGCTCTTATCCGGTGCGGCTCGGGGCTGGAGACAGAAATCAAGCTAATTGTTGTTGATGAGGGACATCTTTTAGGCACAGAAGAACGGTATATAAAAAACGAGATGTTCCTTACGCATATAAATGAGTTTGCTTCTCAGAATCAAATAAGAATGTTATTATTATCTGCCGTTTTACCGAACGCAAATGAATTGGCCGAGTGGATTGCCGCTGATACCAACTTAGTAGCAAAGTCAGAATGGAAACCCGCTTTAGAACGATTAGGTTTATTATTGTGGGATGGGAATCGTGTTAGGATAGAATGGAAAAGCGATGGAGAACCATTTAACCCGAACTTTATTCAAAAGGCTCCTTTAGGTTTTGGACGCCGAAGAAATTTATTCCCTAACAATAAAAAAGAGGCTATTGCTGCAACAGCGGTTCGCCTTGCCAAAACCGGAACAGTTATGATATATTCTGCAAAGGCTAATGCAATAAATGGATTGGCCGAAAGCGTGCTTTTAGCGTTGGGAGAACATCCAGATGACTTCAAGTGGGATAGTTCACTTTGGAATGTTTTTGAAAGTGTATGTAAAGAGGAACTTGGTGATAACGATATTATTTTGACTGCTGCAAAAAAAGGTGTTATCTGTCATAATAATCGTCTGCCAACGCTTGTTCGTATTGCAATAGAAAGACTTATGCGTTCTAAGCCGCCGTTAATCATTATAGCTTCATCCACACTTGGTCAAGGTGTTAATATCGGTATTTCAACAGTAATTGTTTCAACCCCTTATTTCTCTGATGAAACCATTAGTAACAGAGATTTTTGGAATATATGCGGCCGCGCCGGCCGCGCTTTTTCTGATGTGGAAGGAAAAATATTATATGCAATTGATACCAGTGCCTCCACAGATAAAGAGCGTTGGCGTGTTCGGAAGGATATGCAGCTTGCTAATAAGTACTTTGATAATCAGAAAATGGAGAAAGTACAGAGCGGACTTTTTATAGCACTGAGACAAATCTATAGAAATGCTGAAAAAACAAAAACCGACTTTTCCTTGCTTCTTGAGGCAATTGCAAATGATTCTATTGACACTAACATTTGCGAAGATTTTGCAAAGTGGTTAAATTGGCTTTTCGACTTTTTAGATGATGAACTTCTTGCAATGCATGAGGATTTCAGCTCAGATGGAACTGATATAGAATGGATTGATGACGTTTTTAGAAAGTCTTTGGCTCTAATCCAAGCGGAATCAGAGCATAAAGAAGATTACATAAACCTTTTACAAGCCAGAACGAAAGCATTATTAAATCGGATACCCAATAGAGCTACGAGAAAAAAACTAATTGCTTCGGGAATTCCTCTCACTGTATCTAAAGCAATGCTTGATGATATTGATAAGTTCAAATCACTCGCCGTATCTTTTATGCTGTCTATTGACACAGAAGATCAAATTGAACAAATCAATAATATTGTCCGTGAAATTGAGATTTGGAGCAATATCAATGCCGCAAATCTAATGGAATCAGTTCCTGATCAAGGTGTACTTGACAATTTCCGCTATTGTTGGATAAGTGGACTACCACTCTCTGCCATTGTAAAATCAGAGCCTCAAGCAGATAAAATTTCAAAGGACTATTATGGATTTTCATTGCCTTGGATCATACATGCTATTTCTCAAATGTTTGATTCGGAATCGGAACAGGTTTTCACACAAGCTTATGCCTCGATAGCAATGTTTGTTGAACTTGGATTACCAAATGTTGTAAGCTCGAACATATATCTGGCCGGTGTGCGTTCACGAAGTGCCGCTTTGGAGCTTTCTTATCTTGATATTTTTCAACATAAGAGCATTTCAGAAGTTAAGCAGATTCTTTCAAAATTTCAGATTCAAGATGCTGGGATTTCAGAAAGTACAAGAGCATGGATTGAGTTGCTTTCTAATTCAGCAAAATCACAAATACCAAAGAAAATTTTCTTTCCAACATTTACTTGGAAGCGAAATGATCTGCCCGATAAATTATATCTTCGTGAAACCAACGGAGAATGCTTTTTGATTTCAGGAGATGGATATTTCTACGAAAAGGTGGAATCAACAAATGAATTACCGTTCTTGAAAATCGCAAATATCTTGGGATTATATTTTGAGCGAAATGATAATGTTTGGAAATTGCGGTCCTATAATCCCAAAATTATCGTAGAATAAAAATTATGTACATAGCCGAGAGGTTTTCTAATGAAAGCCCCTCGGCTTTTTCTATTTCAGAACGGAGGTGAAAAAGTATGC
Source organism: uncultured Angelakisella sp. (assembly GCA_910585535.1). Lineage (GTDB taxonomy): Bacteria > Bacillota > Clostridia > Oscillospirales > Ruminococcaceae > Angelakisella. Next base: position 14,229 of record CAJUFK010000048.1, read on the forward strand.
CATATATCCCGCCGGAGGTGGTGGAGAAAGTCCGTGAAATGGACTTGCTGACCTATCTGAAAAGCTACGAGCCGCCGGAGCTTGTTCATTTCGGCGGTAACACCTACTGCACCCGTGAGCACGACAGCTTGAAGATTTCAAACGGCAAATGGTGTTGGTTTTCCCGTGGGATCGGCGGCTATTCGGCGCTGGATTATCTAATCAAGGTCAAAGAAATGCCATTTACGCAGGCGGTTGAAACGATTATGGGAAATGTCGCGGTATCACCGCCGACCTATACCCCTGCGCCAAAGGAACAGAAGCCGAAAGTTTTGCTATTGCCAAAGGCGAACCGCTGTGCCACCCACGCCGTCGAATATCTGCACCGCAGAGGAATCGACTATGACCTGATAGATTTCTGTATCAGTACGGGACGGCTGTATGAAAGTTATCCCTATCACAATGTCGTATTTATCGGGCAGAATCGCAGCGGCAAACCCCGCTATGCCAATCTGCGCGGTATCGGCTCGGATTTTATCGGGGACGCAAACGGCAGCGACAAGCATTATTCTTTTGTGATTCCCGCCGCCGTCGAAAGCGGCACGCTGAATCTATTTGAATCAGCGGTCGATCTGCTGTCCTACGGGACAATGCAAAAGCTGGACGGCAAGGACTGGCGACAGGAAAATCTGCTCTCCCTTGCAGGCGTGTATAAGCCGAAAGCAAGGGTTGAGGAAAGCAGCCTGCCCGTCGCACTTGTTCAGTATCTTGCAGACTATCCGCATATCCGCAATGTGGTGTTAAGGCTCGACAACGACACTGCGGGACGGATTGCCGCAGCGACAATCAAAACCCTGCTGACGAAAAGGTATGCGGTCGCGGTAGATATTCAGCCACCCCCACAAGGCAAGGATTACAACGATTGTCTGTGCCTGCGGCTCGGACTACCCATTACCAAGCGAAAAGAAAGGAGCAAAGAACGATGAAAACCTATGAGGTTACGATTACCGAAACCCTGCAAAAGACGGTTGAGGTGGAGGCTAATTCCCGCCTTGAAGCGGAGGCTTTGGTGGAATCCCGCTGGAACAACAGCGATTCCTTTGTCGGGGTGGATTTCTCCGCAAGGACGAAAGAACGCAGCCGTGATTATGAACGATGAATTTATTTCGGTCGGTGGCAAGATGTTCGGACTATGGGACGAACGCTATGCGATATACCAGCAAGCATCGCCTTTGTGATACCACAAAGGCAAAAACTTGTCAGGGGTAGCCCCTGAAACCCTTAATCCGCTCGTCCCCGTTCCACACGGAGGGCGATATTTTTATGCGCTGAAAGGAGGCGTATGTATGAGCGAACTGCTCTTTTTTATTATCGGAATTATGCTCGGCGGTTGTATCGGCATTGTAACAATGTGCCTGTTTCAAATTAACCGACTGTGCGGAAAGGACGACGACAAATGACCGAACCCTTAACCTTTTTAGATTTTTTCAGCGGCGTGGGAGGTTTCCGCAAGGGCTTTGAGCTTTGCGGCATGGTCTGTAAAGGTCATTGCGAAATTGACAGATTCGCAGACCGCAGCTACCGCGCCATACACGATATACAGGAGGACGAATGGTATGGAGAAGATATTACCAAAACCGAACCCACCGACCTGCCGAGGGTCAACCTCTGGGCAGGCGGATTCCCGTGTCAGGACATTTCTGTATCTGGCCGGCAAAGAGGGCTTGCCGGAAAACGAAGCTCTTTATTTTTTGAAATTGTTAGACTGCTCAAAGGCACGCCAGCCGAAGATCGACCCGAATGGCTTGTCCTTGAAAATGTTAAAAATCTGCTCTCCGTTAATCGGGGATGGGACTTTGCGACCGTTCTCTATTCGCTGGCCGAAATCGGCTATCATATCGAATACGGACTGCTTAATTCACGCTTCCACGGCGTTCCGCAAAACAGGGAGCGAATCTACCTTGTCGCTTATCGACATTTTAGAGCCGACGGTGGACGAAAAATATTTCCTGTCGATGCCGGCGACGGCAAAGCTCTTATACAGTTAATCGGCGGCACACAGGGCAAGCGTGTTTACGATCCCGCAGGTGTCAGTTGTACGCTGATGAGCGAGGGCGGCGGCTTTGGCGGCAGGACGGGAATGTATTTTATCGATCTGTGCAAAGGCAATCCCAAGCTGACGGAAAACGCCCGCTGTATCAAAGCAAGGTACGACAGCGGGATCGGCAACCGCAGCGCAGATAATTCGGGCGTGCTTTGTATGGGCGCAGACTGTCCCGACCGTACCAAGGAAACGGCGCTGATTCAGCTAAAACGGAGCGACCCGAAAATTAGAGAACAGGATTACACCAAATGCCTGATTGCAGGCTACAACAAAATCGGGGTAAGCAACCGGGGCGAAAGCTCCGGCGTTTTTTATGGCTGCCGCGCTGTGCTGACCCCCGACCGTGAAAACAAGAGGCAGAACGGCCGTCGCTTCAAGGAGTGCGGCGAACCCGCCTTTTGCCTGAACACGCAGGACAAACACGGCGTTTACCTCTGCGCCTGCGATTCCTGCGAACACGCATTGCCCGTCAAACAGGCGAAAGATTTTGATAAAAACAAATCCGAAAACAAAACTGAAATTCCGCTTGGCTGCGGACGAATCCGCAAGCTGACGCCCCGTGAGTGCTGGCGGCTGCAAGGCTTTTCCGATGAACTATTTGATAAAGCGGCCGCCGTCAATTCCGACGCCCAGCTTTACAAGCAGGCAGGCAACGGCGTGACGATTCCCGTTGTGTACGCAGTCGGCAAGCGTATTGTTGAAATTCAAAACGAACTGAATAAGGAGGCGATAGAAATATGAGAAAACGCAATGTTCACATTCAATTCTGGCTCGATAAAAAGGAATCCGAGGCGTTTCAAAAGAAAGTAAAGCGCAGCGGTCTTTCCCGTGAGGCGTATTTGCGGCACTTGGTAAATGGGCTTGAGCCGCAGGACGCACCGCCGCCCGATTACTACGCCATGATGAGGGAGCTCCACGGGATCGGCAACAACCTGAATCAGATTGCCGTCAAAGCGCACACCCTGAATGTTCTCGATGTGCAGAGGTACGACGAGGCCTGCCGCAAGATTGATACGGCTGTCAAGAAAATCACCGAGGCGGTTATTTTGCCGAGGCCGATGAAGTAATGGCAACAACATCAATTTGGCGTGTGAAAGGCTGGCTTGGCAAGGTGGTCGTCTATGTGGAGAATCCCGATAAAACAACGAACCCGAAATTTTATACCGATGAAGATATGACCGAACAAGACGGACAGGAGCTTTCCGATGTTATTCGCTATGCGGTCAATTCCCGAAAAACGCAGAAAACGGATAATGAGGACTGCGCCAAGGATTATCACGATATGCAGACTGTTTCCGATGAGCTTTGCCGTGAGTACCGTTTATCGGTGATTGAAAACCCACAGTACGGGAAAGCCAAGCAATACGGCGAATGGCGTGCCGAGCAGGAACAGCGCCCCACTTGGCGGGGACTGATACGCGCCGATATTGACGAAGCCATACGGCAGTCTATGACCGAACGGCAGTTTTTCGATAACCTGCGGAAGAAAGACTATGAGGTCAAGATCGGCAAGGATATTTCGGTACGGCCGCCGGGTAAGGAACGCTTTGTACGCCTTATGCGGAATTTCGGTGAGGATTATTCCATCGAACAAATCCGCAGACGGATTCTGTCACAGACACGAGCTGAAAAGAAACCGTCCGCACCGACCCGTCAAGTGATACGGATTCGGCTGTTCGGCAGCTTGGAAAAGACCCGCAAAATCACTGGGTTTCGGGCACTATATTTTCACTACTGCTACCTGCTGGGGATCTTCCCGAAAAACAATCCGAAACAAAATAAACGGCGGCTTCACTTTCTCTTGCGTGAGGATTTGCGAAAGCTGGACGACATCACCGCCGAAACAAGGCTGCTTGTGGGTCATCGTATTGATACCGCCGAGCAGCTTTTTTCGTATCAATCCGAGGCAAAGGACAAAATTACGGCTCTGACCGCCGAGCGAAAGCAGCTTTACAAATTGCAGCGGACGGCGGCGGTCAAAGCAGACCCCGAAAAGGCAGCGGAAATCAAAGACCGAATATCCGTGTTGTCAAAGGAGCTTGCCGCTCTGCGAAGGGAGGTGTCTTTATGTGACGGTATAGCCGAACGCTCCGGCGTTATCAAAGAGAAAATCAAAGCCGTCCGCAAGGACGAACAGCCTGAAAGAAAGGAGAAAAACGACCATGTACAATTCCGGTGACGCAGCGGAACAGATTGTAAGGATCAGTTTAGAGGGTACAGAAGTCGCCTTAAAGCTGACCGGCTCGGCGGCAAAGAATATCGCCGCTATGATTTACGCTGTTCTAAAAAACAGGGATAAGAACAAAACCAAAGGCAGGCAGCGTTTGACCGCCATGCTCAAAAGCGGCAAGGAACTGAAAGTGTTTACCGTCAGCGAGGAGCATTTGAAACAGTTTGCCGCCGAAGCCAAGCGGTACGGCGTTGTTTACTGCGCCTTGCGCGGTAAAGAGAAATCCGCTGACGGCATGGTAGACATTATGGTGCGTGCCGAGGACGCTTCAAAAATCAACCGTATTGTGGAACGCTTCAAGCTGGCTGCGGTCGATACCGTTTCTATTAAGCGGGATATTGAACAGTCCAAAGCCGAGAAAACCGCCGCCCCCTCTGCTCCCGAACAGGAAAAGCCCGATAAGGAGGCCGACGACCGTTTGCTTGACGATTTAATGGGCGCGCCTGTGAAAAAGGAAGAACGAGCGCCGCAGAATCCCGAAGTCAGCAAAAATGATTCTTTTGGGAAAGCGGCGGAGAAATCCCATCCGTCCGCGCCTATCTCAAAGAAGCAAAACAGAACCGCCGAGGGTACTGTTAAGCCGCCCGAAGAACGCCCCTCTGTTCGTGAAGAACTGCGGGAAATCAAGGCGAAACAGCAAGAGGCGGCGGCTCCCGCCAAAGAAGAACCCACCGTTTCCAAAAAGCAGCCTAAACAGCAGACGACTACTCACAAGCAGCCGTCCCGAAAAAAGAAACCCAAATCAAAGGAGAGATAACCCATGAGCAATTACGATGATATTTTTGAACCCGCGCCGCAGGCCGAGGATTTTGACAAAGAGGCTTGGGCAGCAAAGAAAAAGGCGGAACGCGACGAGGTGTACGCCCTTGCCGACGCCACCGCCGGGGAAATCTGCACAGACGGTGATAAGTTCCGTGACTATCTGGATGTGCAGGCAAATTTCCGTCACTACTCCGCAACCAACGCCCTGTTAATTCTGGCGTCCAAGCCCGACGCCCGCAGGCTGGGTGACAAGGATTTTTGGCGCGATCAGGGCGTGTATATCAAAAGACAGGAATTTATCCGTCCTATTAAAATTGTGGAATCAAACGGCGAATATACCCGCGACGACGGCAGTATCGGCGTGTCGTATAACATTAAGCGTGTGTACGACATTTCACAGACTACCGCCCGTATGAAAACACAGCCGCCGATCTCCCACGACACAAGGGCTTTGCTGGGCGCTCTCATTTACAAAAAGCCTGTGCCGATTCAGTCTGTCGATAAGCTGCCAGACGGGTTGAGCGCGCTATACGACCACGAACAGGAGGCAATTTTCGTCTGCCGCGGAATGGAGGCAAACGATCTGTTCTGCGAGGTGTCAAAGGCGCTGGCGCAGGCGGAGCTTGCACAGACAAGCGAAGAATACACCCCGGAAAATGCGAGCTTCAAGGCGCATTGCGTTTCGTATATCCTCGGCAAAGAGTTCGGCGCTGATGTGAGTGATTACAGTTTTGAGAATCCTGCTGATTTTCTCCGCACCGACGACCCGCAGGAAATTCGCGCCGAGCTTTCCGAAATTCGAGATACCGCCTACGACATTTCCGCAAGAATGACAAGGGCGCTGGAAAAGAGCAAAGCGCCCCGCAATGCGGAACAGGAGCGCTGACTATGGAGAAAACAGAAAAACGGGTATTGACCCTTGACCGTTACGAACACGGCGTTGTTATCAATGCCTTAAATGAAATGCGAAATGACCTGCTGGAAGAAGAACGCCCCACCGATATTGTTGACGAGGTTCTTTTGAAAGCAATCGACGCACCTCGTTGTCGCGGACTGCGTTCACTCATTTTGCCCGCAAGCGGGCAAAAGCTCGACCACTCCGTCGCTCCTCCTCTCCCCACAAAGTCTAACGACTTTGCGGGGGCCCCATTTAAGAAAGAGAAGTGCAGAGATGAAGAACGGTAGGCAAAGTCCTCTTGTCCTCTGCCTGTTCGGGATTCTCCCCGTTGTGTGGCTGGGGCTTTTAATCGCTCCCGCCGCCGGCGGAGGACTGCCCGAAATCCTTGCCCGGTTTCCTGCGGCAATGAACAATCCGTTTCATATAGAGCTTTGCGGGGACAGCCTAAAAACTGTCCTCATTTTGCTTTGTGTGTACGGTCTTTCTATCGGTGTATTCCTATCTTCCCGCCGCAACTACCGCAGGGGCGAAGAACACGGATCGGCTAAATGTGGCAATGCAAGAACCGTCAACAAGAAATATCGGGCAATAAAGCCGGAGGACAACAAGATTTTTACGCAGAATGTCCGTGTAGGTCTGGACGGCCGAAAGCACCGCCGCAATCTCAATACAGTTGTCGTGGGAGGTAGCGGGGCGGGAAAAACAAGGTTCTATGCAAAACCGAATCTCTGTCAGGCAAATACGAGCTTCGTTGTGCTGGACCCGAAAGGCGAACTACTGCGGGACACGGGATATTTACTGAAACAAAAAGGCTATGAGGTGCGGGCGCTTGATCTTCTGAATATGGAGAAAAGCCATTGCTACAATCCGTTTGTGTATCTCCGTGACGACAACGATGTGCAGAGGCTTGTAACAAACCTGTTCAAAAGCACGACGCCCAAAGGTTCACAGAGCAACGACCCGTTCTGGGACACGGCGGCAAGTATGCTGCTGTTGGCGCTCGTATTCTATTTGAAGTATGAGGCGCCGCCCGATGAACAGAATTTCCCGATGGTTATGGAAATGCTGCGTGCGGCTGATGTCAGAGAGGATATGGACGAATACACCTCGCCGCTGGATGAGCTCTTTGAACGGCTGGAAATGCGCGACCCCGACCATATAGCCGTGAAGTATTACAAGGACTATCATTCGGGAAGTGCGAAAACGCTCAAATCTATTCAAATCACTTTGGCGGCAAGGCTCGAAAAATTCAATCTGTCCTCTCTGGCGGCGCTGACCGCTACGGACGAATTGGATTTGCCGTCGCTTGGCGAAAAGAAAGTGGCGTTGTTTGCGCTGATTCCCGATAACGACACAAGTTTCAATTTCCTTGTCAGCATTTTATACACGCAGCTTTTTCAGCAGTTATTTTATTTGGCCGACCACAAGTACGGCGGCAATCTGCCCGTCCCCGTTCATTTTCTGATGGACGAGTTCAGCAATGTTTCGCTGCCTGATGACTTTTCAAAAATTCTGGCGGTTATGCGTTCAAGGCAGGTGTTTGTTTCAATTATCCTGCAAAATATAGCGGCGCTGAAAGCCTTGTTTGAAAAGGAATGGGAAAGCATTTTAGGCAACTGCGACGAGTTCCTTTACCTCGGCGGCAACGAAACCTCGACCCACAAGCTGATTTCGGAATCCTATCTCGGCAAGGCCACCATTGACACCAACACCTACGGCAAATCGTCGGGGCGTAACGGCAATTACAGCACGAACTATCAGATTTCCGGGCGTGATATGCCATACTTGTTCGTGAAGAGTTCAGTTGCCTTATAAATTCGCATGGACA
>CAJUFK010000049.1 GCA_910585535.1 uncultured Angelakisella sp.
ATCGCAAAAAGAAAGTAAGCAAAGAAAAATGCTCCCTCCGGAAAGATGCGAAAGGAGTTTCGCTCCCTGCGGGGAGCGACCAGGGCGCTGCCCTGGACCTGCAAGCCTTTGAAAAGGCTTGAGCGAAACTTTTAGACCCTTTGTCACGCAGTGGTTATCGTGGGTCCTGCCTGGAGTCTTAACGGCGTTTTGTCCGAAGTGCAAAATCACCCCCCGCAATCTGGCAAGGGGCGTTACCACCTTCCGCCTTTTGCAACATCCGACTCCAGGCACAACCCAAGTCCCGGCACAACCCTTAGGCGCGGAGCGCCGGGGAAGGTCCACCTGCGGGCGCTAGTCCGCTTCCGACTCCAGGCACAACCCAAGTCCCGGCACAACCCTTAGCCGCGGAGCGGCGGGGAGGGTCTGCCTGCGGGCGCTAGCCCGCGGGATTGTAAAATTGGGGCGGATGGAGTAAAATGGTACAGGAAAGGATGGATGATATGAAAGTTACAAAGCGTTGGATAAAGTTTTTTAGCGCCTTCTTGGCCCTTGCCCTCCTCCTGGCCGGATGCTCCGGTCCGGAAACCCCTTCCACCCCGCCGCCGGAAACATCCCAGGCCGCCCCGGCGGAGCCTCCCGCCCCAGAACCGGAACCAGAACTGGATCCGGATCGGGCGGTGCTGGTGGCCACCGGGGATAACCTGATCCACGACGTCATCTACCGCCAGGCCCAGGCCCGGTCGGAGGACGGGGGCTTCGACTTTGCCCCGGCCTACCGGCTGATCGCCCCCATCGTGGCGGAAGCCGACTTCGCCTTTATCAATCAGGAGACCCTCCTGGCCGGAGACCAGCTGCCTCTTTCCAGTTACCCCTGCTTCTGCTCCCCCACCCAGCTGGGGGACCACCTCATCTCCCTGGGGTTCAATCTCTTCTCCACCGCTAACAATCACTCCCTGGATAAAGGCGTCCAGGGGATCCTGGCCTCCGGGGAATACTGGAGCCGCCAGGAAGGGGTGGCCGTCAGCGGTTGCTACCGGGATGAGGCGGAACGGGAGGCCATACCCACCCTGACCAAAAACGGCATCACCGTGGCCCTGGTAGCCGCCACCGAACACACCAACGGCATCCCCAGGCCGGACGGTGAAGCCGGAGTCCCCTATATCGACATGGAGGCCGGGGACTGGGAGGCCCTCACCCAGAGGGTCCAGCGGGCGGCCCACCTGGCCGACCTGGTGATTGTCAGCCTCCATTGGGGCATCGAGGGAAGCGACCTGTATACCGACGGGCAGCGGGAGATGGCCCAGACCCTGGCAGAGCTGGGGGCAGACCTAATTATTGGCAACCACTCCCACGTCCTCCAGGGGGGTGAGTTCCTGGAGACGGAACGGGGGCGGTGCTACGTGGCCTACTCCCTGGGAAACTTTATCTCCGCCCAGCGGGGGGCCAGCAACATGGCCGGGGGATTTCTCCGGATGGAGCTGGTAAAGGAGCCCGAGGAGCGGGTCCGGATCGAAAAGCTGGAGTTCCTGCCCACCGTTACCCACTACGGCCCGGGGTACGAAGAAATTACAATCTACCCCCTGGACCAATACACCCCGGAACTGGCCGCCGGACATGGGGTCCGCCAGTATTTCCCCGGCTTCGGCCTGGAGTACCTGGAGAACCAGCTGTCCCGTCTGTCCTGGGAATAAAGGAGGTGCCGCCGTTATGTCCGCTTTGAATCAGAAAACCAAGGGGATCCTCTGCATCCTCACCTCTGCCTTTTTCTTCGCCCTGATGAACACCTTTGTCCGGATGTCCGGGGACCTGCCCTCCATCCAGAAAAGCTTTTTCCGAAACCTGGTGGCGGTCTGCTTCGCCGCCGCCATCCTCCTAAAGGACCGCAGGCCGGAGCGTCTGGACCGGGAAAAGCTGGGGTGGCTGATACTGCGGTCGGTTTTTGGCACTGCGGGGATCCTGTTTAACTACTACGCCGTGGACCACCTGGTCCTGGCCGACGCCACCATGCTGGGGAAGATCGCCCCCTTCGCGGCCATCCTCTTCAGCTGGCTGCTCCTGAAGGAACGGATCACCCCGGTCCAGGGACTGGCAGTGGGGGCAGCCTTTTGCGGGTGTCTCCTTATCGTCAAGCCCACCGGCCTGGGGATGGAGGCCCTCCCCGCCTTGGTGGGGATTTTGGGGGGTGTCTCCGCCGGGGCGGCCTATACCATCGTCCGGATCCTGGGACTTCGGGGGGTGCGGGGGCCCTTTATTATCTTTTTCTTCTCCGCCTTTTCCTGTCTGGTGACTTTGCCGGCCATCCTTTTTGACTACCACCCCATGACAGCGGCCCAGCTGGGCACCCTTCTGCTGGCGGGGCTCACCGCCGCCTGCGCCCAGTTCGCCGTCACCGCCGCCTACCGGTACGCCCCGGCCAAGGAGCTTTCGGTCTACGACTACGCCCAGGTGATCTTCGCCGCCATCCTGGGGTTCTTCCTCTTCCACCAGGTCCCCGACGCCCTCAGCTGGGCGGGGTACGCCATCATCTTCGCTACGGCGGTGGGGATGTTCTTCTACAACAACTCGCCAAAGCCGGCCGGAAAATGAGAGGACAAAACGGCGCTCTCCGGGCTATACTAGAAGAAAAGGAGTGATGGGAATGGATTGGGTCCAAGGGCTGAACCAGGCCATGGACTACCTGGAGGAACATCTTGCGGGGGAACCGGACCTCCGGGAGGCCGCCCGCCTGGCCGGATGCTCGGCTTACCACTTCCAGCGGATGTTTTCCTACCTGGCGGGGATGCCCCTTTCCGACTACCTGCGCCGGCGGCGGATGTCCCTGGCGGCGGAGGACCTGCTGGCCGGGGAAAAGGTCCTTGAGGTTGCCTTGAAGTACGGGTACGATTCCCCCACCGCCTTCAACCGGGCCTTCCAGGGGGTCCACGGGCTCCCGCCCTCCAAGGCCAAGGCCGGGGTCCCCCTCCGGGCCTTTCCCCCCATCCGCTTCCACGTCACCGTGAAAGGAGCTGTTGAGATGGAGTACCGCATGGTCAAAAAGGAGGCTTTCCGGGTGGTGGGCCTCTCCTCCCCCATGAGCCACGATTTGGAGGAGAACTTCCGCAACGTCCCCGCCCTCTGGGCCAGAGCCGCCCAGGAAAACCTCATCTCCAGGCTGGTCCCCCTGATGGACCCGGAGATGCCCGGCCTGCTGGGGATCTCCGACTGCGGCGGGGAGGGGGAGTACCGCTACCTGATCGCCGTGGCCACCTCCGCCCCCCTGCCCCCGGGGCTGGAGGAGTTCACCGTCCCGGCCTGCACCTGGGCGGTGTTCCCGGGGTCGGGGCCCATGCCCCAGGCGGTGCAGGAACTGGAGCAGCGTATCGTCACCCAATGGCTCCCCGGTTCCGGGTGTGAGTACGCCAACGCCCCAGACCTGGAGGTGTACCTCTCCCCCGACCCCCAGAACGCCACCTTCGAGGTCTGGCTGCCCGTTGTGCCCAAGGAAAAATAAACTCCCGCAGAAAAAACCAGGCGGACCCGGTATGCCCATACCCGGTCCGCCTGGATCTTTGTTTGCCCGGGGACTTTCCCATATCCCGGGCCGTCTATGAAAAAACTTCGGTCGGGGCGGTCTGTCGGGAACCGCCCCTCTGCTCTGTAAATAAGGAGGAGAACAGTGGCTTTGAAGTTTTTCAACAAATGTAAGAGGGCTGCCCCGCCGTGCAAGCACCGGGACAGCCCTTTTCACGCCGCCGGTGCCAACAGAGGGCACCGCAGCGATCCGGCAGCAGCCCCTTGGGGTGCCGCCGAAGGTCCATTCCTTTTCAAACACGGAGGGCAGAGCCGTTTCCGGCGCTACCCGCAGTTCCCGGCCCCATGGCGAGGTGCCCCCGCTTTAGGCGCTCGGGAATCGGAATGCATATTCGGTTTTGTGGTTTAGGTTCCCGCCTTTTGGGCCTCCTTGGCCTCTTTCCGCTTGCGGCTTTTCTCCACCCCGCAGCAGATCCAGTAGCTAAGCTGCATCAGCAGGAGCATAGGCCCTGCCAGCATCAGCTGGCTGACCACGTCCGGGGGGGTGATGAGGGCCGCGAAAACGAAGATCAGCACCACCAGGACCCCCCGCTTGTCCCGGATGGACTCCGGGTGGAGGTATCCCAGCTTGGAAAAGAGGAACACAAGCACCGGCATTTCAAAGACGATGCCAAAGGCCAGCAGCATTTTGTTGATGAAGCTGGCGTAGTTCTGGACCGAGATCATGGCAGTTACTTCCTCGGTGGAGATGCGAACAAAGAATTGCAGCGTCACCGGCAAAACCACCAGGTAACAAAAAACCGCTCCCACCGCAAAGCAGGCAAGGCCGGAGATAAGGGAAAGGATCACCGCGCCCTTCTCCTGCTTGTAGAGTCCCTTTTGCACAAAGGCCCAGATCTCGTAGATGGTCACCGGGGAGCAGAGGACGATGGCCGCCAGAAAGGCCAGCTGGATGTACACCAGCAGCAGCTCCTGGGGGGAGATGTAGACAAGCTCCATACCGGGATTGATGGCGAACAGGTAGTCCATGAGGACTGCGGCGTACTGGAACAGGATCACCGCCGCCGCCACGTTTACCGTCACCACCACCGCCAGCCTGCGGCGCAGCTCCCCCAGATGGTCCAGAAGCTTCATGTCAGAGGATGATTTGCTCACCGTTTGGGCTCCCTTCCTGGGGACTTATTTGGTCTCCTGAGTGGTGGTTTGGGTTTGGGCCGAAGCCGCAGGGGCGGCGGGCTTGGACTCCGCTGCCGGCTCGTTGGCCAGCTTGTTCAGGCCCTCCTCCACCTCCTGGGTGCCCTTGCGGAACTCCTTTACCGCCTGGCCCATGGATTTGGCCAGGGCAGGGAGCTTGGTGGGCCCAAAGATCAGCAGAACAACGACCAGAATAATGAGCAGTTCGCCCATTCCGAATCTTCCGAACATATGTAATCTCCTTATTGGTGATTTTGGGGTTCCGCCTCTGCGGTCCCCTGGGAAAGCCCCAGCCGCCAGCCTTGGGTGTAGACCACCGGAGCGCCGGAAAGGATCTTCCCGACCACGCAGATCTTTTCCCGGGCCGCCAGGGCGGCGCCCAGGTCGGTGGGATACTTCATGGACACGACCATGGGGATCCCGGCTCCGGCAGCCTTGGCGATCATTTCGTGGCTGAGGCGGCCGGTGGTAAAAAGGGCGGCGGCAGATAGATCCACTCCCCTTATTATACCTGCTCCCACCGCTTTGTCAACTGCATTGTGCCTGGCAACATCTTCCCGGATGACCAGCCCCTCTTCCCACCAGAGGGCGGCGGCGTGGACGCCCCCCTTTTGCCGCAGAGGGGTATTCTCCATCACCGCCTGGGCCAATTCCACCAGCTGGGGCAGGGTGGTCCGCCAGGGGGAGAGGGAAGGGGGGGAGACGCCCAACTGCCTGCTTGGGCTGGGGACATCCATCCGCCAGGGTTCCCCAAGGGATACGGCGACGGCGGGAGGGGCGGCGGGGTCCAGAAGGCCCCGGCCCAGAAGATGCCCCAGGGCCAGGTCCTCCAGGTCCCGGGGGGTACAGTAAAAGGTTTGGAGCAATTCTTCCCCTGCCCAAAGCTGGGCGGGGCGCTCCTGGGGGAAAAGATCCGGAATCCTCACGGGTTTTCCCTCTCCTCCACTTCCACTGATTCGATCAGCCCCTGGGCGTAGCCCCGGGAGATGAACTGGGTGGAGTAGAAGCCTTTGCCGCCGTTGGAAGCGGTGACCACGCCGATGTCGGCGTATTCCTCCAGCTTCTCCATCCGGGCCGCAGCCCCCTCGATCTCATCCTCGCTGAAATAGAAGGGATAGCCCATGAGTTTGGAGAACTGGGTGGGCCGGGGATACAGCTTGCAGTCACTGCGGGTGACGGTGGCGATGGTACGCAGAATGTCCTTGTCCATGATAAGGGAGTCCAGTTCCGCGAAGTGGGCGGTCATCAGGGTGGTTTCGTAGAAATACAGGTCCTTCTTCCCCCGGATAAAGGCGATCTTCTCCAGGGCGGGGTCCGCCTCGGGGGTGCCCGCCTTGGTCAGCAGCTCCTCCGCTTCCTCCGGGGTGACCCCCTCGGGGAGGTGAAGCTTCAGCTTCTTAAGGGGCGTTACATGGGCCTCCCTTGTGGTGGCCAGGATACAGGCGGCCAGCTTTTGGGCGGGGGTTTCCTCTACGGGGGCGGCTTCCGGGGGAGGGGCTTCCTCTATAGGGGCGGCCTCCTCCTCGGGAGACTGCCGTTCCAGCAGTTCTTGTTCCTTCTCCATCGGGATACCTCCATAAAAACGGAAGGGCAGCGGCGGGCTTTCCACCTGCCGCCGCCCTTGGGCTGTTTGAGCGCGAAGGGTGGTTTACGCGGGGAGCAGGCCCTTGGCATCCAGGGCGTCGGCGACGTCCTTCAGGCCGAACTTTTCCAGGGTGGCCCGGGTGGGGGCGCCGGTGGTCTCGTCCCAGCCAAACTCCTTGTAGAACATGGTGAGGGCGGTCTGCCAGTCGTCACGATCCAGCTTTACGGTGCCCTCCTCGAAGGCCTTCTTATCGGGATCGATGTCGAAGATGAAGTTGGACACGACGTCGTGGAGGTTACGCATATCGGTGGAACCCACTGCTTCCACGGTCATAGCCCGCTGGAGCTGGATGACCCGCTCGGCGGCCTCGTTCAGGGACTCCTCGGTCCAGGCCTGACCGGTGATGGCAGCCATGTACTGAGCCTCAACGGAAAGGTCGCCCTTGTAGCCCCGGTCCTTCCGGGGGCTGAAGGTCATGGGCCAAACCCAGTTGCAGAGGGTCATGGAATCGTGGATGACCTGGCGGATGACGCCGAACTTGGCGAACTTCGCCTTGCTCTCGTTCATGGGGGTGTAGGCCTTGGGCTTATCCAGGGCGCCTGCGCCAAAGATCTCCTCGATGATGGACTTCTGGAGGTCATAGGGCAGGCCGGAGCCGGTGATGTTTACGATGGTGTGGCACATGCCGTCCCGGTTGTAGATGATGTTGGTCAGGAGGCCCACCTGGGCGGCGCACTCGTTGCCGTGGTGGCGCTTGCCGCCGAGAGGTCCCCACAGGGTGAGGGCGGAGCTGTGGAGGAATTCGTCCCCCAGGAGGTTCTTGTACCGCTCGCTGACAAAGTAAGCGCCGTCGGCCAGGTGAGAAAGCTCGCCCTTGCCGCTGGCCACTGCCTCCAGCAGGTCCTTGAGGAAGGTGATGTCCCCGGCTTCCCGCTTATCCCAGGGGATGGAGTCAAATTCGGCAGGGGGGAGGATCTGCTTCAGAAGGGCGCAGTCGTCCTTGACAAAGTAGTTAAGGGTGGCGTTGAGTTCGCCGTAGTTGTCCCACAGGCCCAGGTCGTCGGCCACGGTGGTGGCCAGGTAGCCGGCCATGAACTTGCCGTCCCCGGGCTCCGCCACATCCTGGAAGGTGGGCAGGAGGTTGTTCCGGGCGTAGACGCCGTTGGCCAGGCAGGTGTTGGCGTGGGCCGCCTTGACGCCGGTCTTGGCCTCCAGCTCGGGCACACGGAGGGAGGCGTAGCAGCGCACCGGGCAGGTGGCGCAGCCGGTCATCTTGACGGTGTACTTCTCGGCCAGCTCGCCCCAGTCAAAGACAGCCTTCTGGCAGCGGTAGCCGAACTTGGGAATGTCCCCCGGAGGCGATTCGCCGGTGTCGATGGGGCCGCCCTCGGCAGCGCCCCAGGTAAGGCCGGGATGGCCGGTCCAGCGGGTGCTGGCGTTTTCGTATTCGCTCCAGGACTGGGCCACGGTGGGGACCACATGGTTGTTGTTGGAACCCATCAGGTCCTCCAGGACGTACTTGTTCAGCTCCAGGACCTTGGCGGAATCCGCAACGTAGACGGCCTTGGTGCCGTAGATGGCCAGAGCCTTCAGGTTCTTGGAGCCAAAGATGGCGCCGATGCCGCCGCCGCCGCTATGGCCGCCGTTGTTGAGGACGTTGGCCAGGGGGATGAGATTTTCACCGGCGGGGCCGATGGTGACCACGTTGGTGCCTGCGCCTTCCGCTTTGCAGATCTCGGCCACGGTGTCCATGGTCATCTTGCCCCACAGGGAGGCGGCGTCCTTGATCTGCACATCGTCATCCTTGATGGCGATGTAGACAGGCTTTGCGGACTTGCCCTCAATGATGATGGCGTCGTATCCGGCGTACTTCATCATGATGGCGGTGTCGCCGCCCATATGGGCGTCGCAGATGGCATTGTACTTGGTAAAGGTGGAAAGGAACGACATGGTGGTACGGCTGGAGCAGGGGGCGCTGCCGCCGCAGTTGGGGCCTGCGGCGAAGATCACCTTGCTGGCCTCGTCCAGGGGCTTGGTCCCGGCGGGCACCTCATCATAGAGGATGCGGTTGGCCATGCCCTTGCCGCCTATGTATTCAAAATATTTCTCGCTGCTCTCAACAGAACTGGCCCCAGTGGTCAGATTCACGCGGAGCATTTTTCCGGTCCATCCATTCATGGATCACAGTACCTCCTTCGTTAAGCGTTGGCCGCGGCCACAACATCCTCCCAGGGGATGACGGAGAGGGCCCCGGTGGGGCAGCCGGCCGCGCAGGCGCCGCAGGTGATGCACTTGGTAGACTTCTGGGTCTCGGGGTCCACCTTGGGCATATGCCAGGGGCAGGCCCCGGCGCAGGCGCCGCAGCCGACGCACTTTTCGGTATCCACCACACGGGCTCCAGTGTTGGGATCGGGGGCGATGGCGCCGACAGGGCAGGCGGTCATGCACTTGGGGTCGGCACACTGCTTGCAGGTTTCAGGGCCCATGTCCCACTCGCCCAAAAAGCCGCCGCCGTGCTTGTAGTCGGCAGGGACCTCGGCGGCGCCAAAGACCACCGAATCCCGGACGTGGAGGCGGGCAAGCCAGGGCTGGGCCTTGCCGTCGTTGGTCAGGGTGCAGTTGGTCTCGCACCGCTGGCAGCCGGTGCATTTGGCCCGGTTGACCACCAGCAGGGAGGTGGGAGTGGCGATGCCCTCCACCAGGTCCTCCTCCACCTGCTTTTCGGTACAGCCGATCAGCGAAAGCAGCGCCGCTGTAACGGGGATACCGGCCAGTCCTTTGCCCGACAGCTTCAGGAACTGGCGGCGGGAATATTCTTTTTCAAATACTCCCAGCTTCTTCTCTTCAGACATTTGTTCTCCTCCTTTGAAAACATTGGTCAGGGCGGATCCGGGCAAGATCCGCGTGCCTTTATTTTACCCTCCTTTCCCCATCGTGTCAAGATTTTAACAGTAGAAAAATCCAGAAATTTGCCAAGGTCCGGTCTTGACAAACACCCCTTCCCCTAGGTAAGATAACCCTGTTGAAGGATCCCAAAAGACAGGGGGGCTGTTTGGTGAAGATTTTGTCCATTGTGGGGATCAGCGGGTCGGGAAAGACCACGGCGGCGGAGGCGGTTATCCGGGGGCTGAGGGGGCGGGGCTGCACGGTAGCTTCGGCCAAAAGCATTGCCTGCGGAAGGCCGGGCGTTACCCGCAGGGAGGGACTTTCTCCCCACCGGGAGGAATCCTTTTCCATCGACACCCCGGGGAGCAATTCAGACCGCCACCGCCAGGCGGGGAGCCAGCTGGTCATTACCCGGGCGGCCAAGGAGACCGCCGTCCTCTTCCAGGAGGAGCTGCCGCTGGAACGGGTGCTGGCCTTCTTCCGGGACTTTGATTACGTGGTGCTGGAAGGGGACTACGACGCCCCGGTCCCCCGGATCGTCACCGGCTGGGAGGAAGCCGATACAGCGGAACGGATGGACAGGCGGACCTTTGCGGTCTCCGGGCGGGTGGCCGCCGGGCGGGAGTCCTTTCGGGACATCCCCGCCTTTGACGTGACCACCCCGGAGGGGGCCGCTGCCCTGGCCGCCCTGGCGGAGGAAAAGGCCGGGGAGGTATCCCTGTGAAGGAGACCCTTCGCCTGCGTTCCAAGCGAAACCTGGTGGAAAAGATCCCCCTTCCCGGGGAGGGCTGGGGGGTGCGAAAGGACTTTGGAGAGAACCGGGAAGGCTTTGCCGCCGAGCTGTCCATGGTCCGCCGCCTGGACCAGGCCGGGGTCCGGGTGGCCCCGGTGATCCGGGCGGAAGAGCCGGTGATCCTCTACCGGTGGCTTCCGGGGAAGTCCCTTTGTGAGCTGCTGGAGGCAGCGGAGACCGACCCCAAGGAGGAGGAGCGGCTGGAGGGGGCCCTCCCGGCCCTTTGCCGATGGCTGGGGGGGTACTACACCGCCAGCGGCGGACTGGCTTTGGGGGACGCCCATCTGCGAAACTTTCTGCTTCTCCCCGGAGGGGAAATCGCCGGGGTGGATTTCGAGGCCTGCCGCCCCGGCCCCCGGGAGGAGGACGCAGCGGCCCTGGCAGTGTTTACCCTGACCTACGATCCGGCCCTTACCCCCATGAAACGCCGGCTGGCTTTTGCTTTTCTCCAGGCCTGCCGCCGGGAACTGAAGCTTTCCCTGCCAACCCTGGAAAGGGCCCTTTTTTCCCAGCTGGAAACCCTCTGCACCCGGCGCCGCCTCCCCCCGGAGACCCGGCAGAAGTATGAAAGGGCGGTCCGCCAGCTGCTGGTCTGATCCAAAAGGCTCCCTAAAATGAGAGAGAAGGCTGGCCAAAGCGCGCCCTGGCAGCCACCCTGCCGCAGCAGGCACCAAACAGAAGAACCAGTCCGCGGACTGGTCCTTCTGTTTGGTGGTGCGAAACACTTTCGCTGCCTAAGACTCCAGGCAGTAACCAGGATTCTATACAAAGGGAAAGCCCCCCTCTTTCGAGGGGGGCGGGTAGGGTGTGCCTTGGCGGCAACGCCATGCCAGGGTAAAACACTTTGGATGCTTAAGACTCCAGGCAGTCACTGGGATTCTACACAAAGGTAAGCCCCCCTCTTTTGAGGGGGGCGGGTAGGGTGTGCCTTGGCGGCAACGCCATGCCAGGGTAAAACACTTTGGATGCTTAAGACTCCAGGCAGTCACTGGGATTCTACACAAAGGTAAGCCCCCCTCTTTTGAGGGGGGCGGGTAGGGTGTGCCTTGGCGGCAACGCCATGGTGGACTCGAAGGGGATCGAACCCTCGACCTCCGCGATGCGAACGCGGCGCTCTCCCAGCTGAGCCACGAGCCCATATCTTTCCTTTTATGGAAAGGGACACGCCCCGCGTGTCCCTTTCCTGGTGCGCCCGGAGGGACTCGAACCCCCGACCTACTGGTTCGTAGCCAGTCACTCTATCCAGCTGAGCTACGAGCGCATACCCACTGCCTAAAACAGCTTTATTATTTTAGCACGGGTTGAAGGGGAAGTCAAGGGCTTTCCCAAGAAAAAGCCGAAAAAAATCCCTCCTTTGGCAAAAAACGCAGACGCCCCGCCCTTTGCCCCTGGAACCAAGAAGCTGTACCAATAGCCGCCGCAGGCGTCCTGCCGGAAAACAATTCGCCTGTCTGCGTGCTTTGGCCAATGGTACAACTTCTTAGAACCTATTTTGGATCTCCAAGGGCGGCACGCAGACCGCTTTGGGAAGATCTCAGCCGCAGCCGCCGCATCTGGCGCAGGCCGATGGAGCCACGGCGATGCCGCCCAGGGACGTCTCCCGCAGTTCGCTGGGCAGGGAACGGCCAACGGCGTACATAGCGGCGATCACTTCGTCCAGGGAGGCCGGAGCCGGGATCCCCGCCAGGGCGGTTTCCGCGGCGACCAAAGCCCCCGCCACGCCGATGCCGTTGCGCCCCTGACAGGGGGATTCCACCAGCCCGCCGATGGGGTCGCAGACCAGGCCCATAAGGTTCACCAGGGCGGTCCCCGCCGCCCACAGGCACTGCACCGGACTGCCCCCATGCAGCCCGGTCACGGCGGCGGCGGCCATGGCGCTGGCAGCCCCCACCTCGGCCTGACAGCCGCCCTCCGCCCCGGCCACGGTGGCGTTCCGGGCGATGAGATACCCCACCGCCGAAGCGGTGAGAAGCCCGTTGATGAGTTCCTCGTCGGAGAAGCCGAAGGTCTCCGCCTGGGCCAGCAGCGCCCCGGGAAGGACCCCGCAGGACCCCGCCGTGGGGGCGGCGACGATGAGCCCCATGGAGGCGTTGACCTCCAGGGTGCCCATGGCGATGGCCACAGACCGGGCCATAACGGCGCCGTAAACCGACTGGCTTGTTCTCCGGCGCTGGTCCAGGGCGATGGCCTCCCCGCCGATGAGGCCGCCCATGGTCTTTTGGGGAGCGGAGAGGGCGGTTTGGGCCGCCGCCTTCATGATCTCCAGGGAGCGGCTCAGGCGGCCCCGGATCTCGTCACGGCTGGCCCCGGTAAGCCTTTCCTCCCGGCGGAGCATGGCCTCCCCGGGGGAGATGACCTCCTTTTTGCAGATGGCAAGCAGTTCTGCGGCGGTAGTAAAATCAACATTCATTTCCGATTCCCTCCTATGCACCGATCTTTGGGATGAGAAGTGCGCTTTGGATGGAGGGATGGCTCTGGATCTGGGCCACCGCTCCGGCGGGGATGGCCTCGTCGGCCTCGATGATAGTATAGGCAAGGCTCCCCCGGCTCTCCCGGTAGAGGCGCATAAAGGCGATGTTGATGTGGTGGTCCGACAAAGCGCTGGTGATGGCCGCTACCACCCCGGGGGTGTCCTGCTGGCGCACCAGGATGGTGTGATACTCCCCGGTGAGGTCGATGTCCACCCCGTTGATCCGCTTGATGACAGCGGCGCCGCCCCCGATGCTTACCCCGGTAACCAGGGTCCGCTCCCCCTCCCGGTTCTGGAGGAGAATGTCCACCGTGTTGGGGTGGCAGTCCTTATTTTGGGTGTCAACGATAAAGTTCCAGGCCAGGCCCATCTCCTCCGCCCAGTGGAAGGAATCCCGGATCCGGCTGTCCTCGGTGCCGAAGCCCAGTACCCCGGCGATAAGGGCCCGGTCGGTGCCATGGCCCCGGTAGGTCCGTGCAAAGGAGCCGTAGAGGGTGAAATCTGCCCGAACGATCTCCCCGGAGATCATCCCCCGGGCCAGCTGGGCGATTCGCAGCGCCCCCGCCGTATGGGAACTGGAGGGCCCGATCATATTGGGCCCAATGATGTCAAAGATGGAAAAGTCCTTCATGGTCCTCACACCCTTTCCTTTCTATTATAAGCTTGACCACTTCCGCCGTCAACGGCACTTTACAACTTTCCCAAACTATACTATAATAGTCCGGCAAGAAAGGAGGGTCCGCTATGTCCGAAGCCATCCGTCCCGGGATCTACCGCCACTTTAAGGGAAACCGCTACCGGGTCCTGTTCACCGCCCGCCACTCCGAGACCGAGGAGGAGCTGGTGGTCTACCAGGCCCTTTACGGGGAGGGAGGCTGTTGGGTGCGTCCCGCCGCCATGTGGAGCGAGGAGGTGGAGCGGGACGGAAAGAGGGTCCGCCGCTTTACCTGGGAAGGAGAATAAAAACGATGCTTCTGTTTATCGAGTACCCCAAATGCACCACCTGCCAGAAGGCCAAGAAATGGCTGGAAGCCCAAGGGGTGGAATTTCAGAGCCGCCATATCCTGGAGGAAAATCCCACCCGGGAGGAACTGGCCGCCTGGGCGGAACGTCTTCCCCTGAAGCGGCTGTGGAACACCAGCGGCCAGAAATACCGCCAGCTGGGCCTGTCCCAGAAGCTGCCCGAGATGCCCAAGGAGGAGCAGCTTGCCCTTCTTGCCACCGACGGGATGCTGGTAAAGCGCCCTGTGCTGGTGGGGGAGGGCTTTGTCCTCACCGGCTTCAAGGAGGGGGAGTGGGCCGCCGCCCTGGCCGGAGAGGCCCGGTGATGGGCTGGAACAGCTTAGGGTTGACTCACGACTTTATGACCCGGTACGTCCGCCCCGGGGACCTCTGCATTGATGCCACTGCGGGGAAGGGCCGGGACACGGCGCTGCTGGCGAGGCTCACCGGCCCCACAGGCCGGGTCATCGCCCTGGACATCCAGCCCCAAGCCCTGGAAGCCACCCGCCGCCTGGCGGAGGAAGCGGGGGTCTCCCCCTGGGTGGAGACCCGCCTTTTGGACCACGCCAGGATCGGGGAGGCGGCGGCCCCGGGATCGGTGGGCTGTATCGTCTTCAACCTGGGGTGGCTCCCCGGAGGGGATCACGCCGTCCACACCCAAAGGGAGACCACCCTCCGGGCCCTAAACCAGTCCCTGGACCTTCTCCGCCCTGGGGGCGTCCTTTCCCTCTGTATCTACTATGGAAAGGAAAACGGCTACGGGGAGCGGGACGCGGTCCTCTCCTGGCTGGAAGGCCTGGATGACCGCCAGTACAACGTCCTGGTCCTCACCTTTCCAAACCGGAAAAACGACCCGCCCATCCCAGTGTTTCTTCTCAAAGAAGGATAGACCCGGCCCGGCAGGCCGGGTCATTTCGCGCTCTGAAAAGATCTTTCGGAGCTGGAAGAATCTTAAAAAGGAAAAATGTTTTGTTCACAGTTTGTTTATTGTTTTCCGGTCGAAAAAAGGCTAAAATTGCGATTGGGAATCGATTAACAACCGCCAGACCCTCCCCGGCGCTCCGCGCCTAAGGGCTGTGCCGGGACTTGGGTTGTGCCTGGAGTCGGAAGCAGTAGAGGGCGGGAGGTAGTAACACCCCTTGCCAGGTTGCGGGGGGGTGATTTTGCGGCGGCCCTAAGCTTTACGCCCTTTGTTATGCAGTGGTGATTGTTGGCCCTGCCTGGAGTCCTAGTTTGTTAGGAGGTGTCTGTTTATGCCCCCTCTGCAAAAATTTCTCCGCTTCCTCGACCTGGATAGGAAAAACCATACCCTCTGCCAAGCCTGTATCTTCCACCTCCTCTCCGGTGAGGAACTCCACCCCGGCCAGCTCCCCATCCTTTGGGCCATCGGCCAGGCAGGCTGTACCACCCAGGGCCAAATCGCCCGGATCCTTGGCGTCAGCCGCGCCGCCGTCGCCGTTTCCGCAAAAAGAATGGAGCATAGCGGCCTCGTCCGCCGGGAGAAAGCCCCCAAAGACCAGCGCTGCACCATCGTCTCACTTACTCCAAAAGGCCGGGAAATCGCCCTCCGGGCCCGCGCCTCCCAGGAAGAGGTTTTTTCCCGCCGCCTCACCGGCTTTTCCCAAGAGGAGATCATCACCCTTCTGTCATTTTACGAACGTATGAATCATAACCTGGAAAGATACCGGCAGGAGTTGGAACGCCCCCATTGTCCCTGCCGGGAGGAGGAAACCCTATGCTGAAAATCGGATTGGATGTCGGCTCCACCACCATCAAGTGCGTGGTGCTGGATGAGGAGGACCGGATCCTTTATTCCTCCTATCACCGCCATTATTCCCAAATCACCCAAAAAACCGGGGAATTGCTCTCCCAGGTCCTGGAAGAAGTCGTGAAGGACCGTTCCGCCTCCCTGGCCATCTCCGGCTCCGCCGGTATGGGCATGGCCCAGGGCTCCGGCATCCCCTTTGTCCAGGAGGTCTACGCCACCCGGGTAGCCGCCTCCCGCCTGGCCCCCGGCACCGATGCCATCATCGAATTGGGGGGAGAGGACGCCAAGCTCCTCTTCCTGACCGACGGCCTGGAGGTCCGGATGAACGGATCCTGCGCCGGAGGCACCGGGGCCTTCATCGACCAGATGGCCACCCTTCTGAAGGTGACCCCGGACGAAATGGATCAGATGGCCGCCCGGGCCCAGCGCACCTATACCATCGCCAGCCGCTGCGGCGTCTTTGCAAAGACGGACATCCAGCCCCTCCTGAACCAGGGGGCCAAAAAGGAGGATGTGGCCGCCAGCATCTTCGGGGCGGTGGTGAACCAGACCATCGCCGGGCTGGCCCAGGGGCGGCGGATCCAGGGGAAGGTCCTGTACCTGGGCGGCCCCCTTACCTTCCTGCCCCGGCTCCGGGAAAGCTTTGACAAGACCCTGGGGCTTGCCGGCCTCTGCCCGGAAAACTCCCTGTACTACGTTGCCTTAGGGGCAGCCTGGTGCGGGGAAGGGGAGACCGACCTCCCCGCCGCCATCGCCGCCCTTGCCGCCTACCAGGGCCAGGGGGAATACGCCGTTATCCCGCCCCTTTTCGAGACCAAGGAGGACCACCTGGCCTTTACCCAGCGCCACTGGAAGCACGCCGTCCCCTGCGGCCGCCTGGAAGAGGTTACAGGGCCGGTGTACGTCGGTATCGATGCCGGGTCCACCACCGTAAAAACGGTGGTCACCGACCAGAACGGCGGGATGCTCTATTCCAAGTACCAGTCCAATTCCGGCAACCCGGTGCCCCTGATCCAGGGGTTCCTCCAGGAACTGTACGATCTAAAGCCGGACATCAGGATCGCCGCCGGGGCGGTTACCGGCTACGGGGAGGAGATCATCCAAAGCGCCTTTGGGGTGGACTACGGGGTGGTGGAGACGGTGGCGCATTTTACCGCCGCCAAGAAGTTCCTGCCCCAGGTGGATTTTGTTATCGACATCGGCGGACAGGACATCAAGTGCTTTAAGATCAAGGACGGGGTCATTGACAACATCTTCCTCAACGAGGCCTGTTCCTCTGGCTGCGGCAGCTTTTTGCAGACCTTTGCCGAGGCCCTGGGCCACTCCATCGAGGACTTCGCCAACCTGGGCCTCTTTGCGAAAAAGCCGGTGGACCTGGGGAGCCGCTGCACCGTTTTTATGAACTCTTCGGTAAAGCAGGCCCAGAAGGACGGGGCCAGCGTGGAGGACATCTCCGCCGGGCTCTCCATCAGCGTGGTGAAAAACGCCCTCTACAAGGTCATTCGGGCCGCCGACCCCACCGAGCTGGGGCGGCATATCGTGGTCCAGGGGGGGACCTTCTACAACGACGCCGTCCTCCGGGCCTTTGAGCAGGAGCTGGGGGTGGAGGTCATCCGGCCCAACATCGCCGGGCTTATGGGGGCCTACGGCGCCGCCCTCTACGCCATCCAGATGGAAGCCCTGGAGGGGAGGGACAAGGATCCCCACCGCCGCAGCGGCATCCTGGGGCCCCAGGAGATTGGGGCCTTCCAGCACAAGGTCCAGGCCGTCAGCTGCGGCCTCTGCCCCAATAACTGCCGCCTGACGGTGAACACCTTCGGCGGAGGCCGAAAGTACATCAGCGGAAACCGGTGCGAGCGGCCCATCACCCACAAGGCGGCGGACGATTCGCTGAACCTCTACCAGTGGAAGCTGCAATGGCTCCGGAGCTATAAGCCGGTTCCCGGTTCCCGGGGGAAAATCGGCCTGCCGATGGGGCTGAACCTTTACGAGCTGCTGCCCTTCTGGCACCGGTTCTTCACCCAGCTGGGCTTTGAGGTGGTCACCAGCCCCCTCAGCGACCGGGATCTCTACCTCAGCGGCCAGCACACCATCCCCTCGGATACCGTCTGCTTTCCGGCCAAGCTGATGCACGGCCATGTGGAGGCGCTGCTTTCCATGGGGGTGACCACCATCTTCTACCCCTGTATGTCCTACAACCTGGACGAGGGACTGGGGGACAACCACTACAACTGCCCGGTGGTGGCCTATTACCCGGAGGTGATACGATCCAATATGCCCGAGGCCCGGGGGGTCACCTTCATCACCGACTACGTGGGCCTTCACCAGCGGCGGCACTTCCCCAAAAAGATGACCGCCATTCTGTCCCAATACTACGGGGGCATCACCCTGCGGGAGGTGAAAAAGGCCGCCGACGCCGCCTACCGGGAGTACGAGACCTACCTTTCCTCGGTCCGGGCCCAGGGGAAGGAGATCATCCGCCGGGCCCGGGAGGAAAACCGGGAGCTTATCGTCCTGGCGGGGCGGCCCTACCACGTGGATCCGGAAATCAACCATGGCATTGACAAGCTTATCGCCAGCTTTGGGGTGGCGGTTATCACCGAGGACGCGGTCAGCGACCACATCCAGAAATTCCCGGTGGGGGTGCTGAACCAGTGGACCTACCACAGCCGCCTTTACGCCGCCGCCCGGTACATCGCCGCCCAGCCGGATATGAACCTGGTGCAGCTGGTCTCCTTCGGCTGCGGGGTGGACGCCATCACCACCGACGAGGTGCGGGAGATCCTGGAGGAGGAACACAAGATTTACACACAGATCAAGATAGACGAGATCACCAACCTTGGGGCGGTAAAGATCCGCCTGCGGAGCCTGTTTGCCGCCATCCGGCAGCAGCGGGGAGAGCAGACCCGGGAGGAGGGAGAAAATGGCTGAAAAGCAAAAGATAAAGCGGGTGGAATACACCAAAGAGATGAACAAGGCGGGGTATACCATTCTCATCCCCAGCATGGCCCCCATCCATTTTGCCATGCTGCGGTACATCTTCCGCAGCAGCGGCTACCGCCTGGAGGTGCTGGAAAACCAGGGGCCGGAGGTGGTCCAGGAGGGACTAAAATACGTTCACAACGACACCTGCTACCCTGCCCTGCTGGTCATCGGCCAGATGCTGGATGCCCTGCACAGCGGGAAGTATGACCTTCAGAAAACCGCCCTGATGATTACCCAGACCGGGGGCGGGTGCCGGGCCAGCAACTACATCTTCCTCCTTCGGAAGGCCCTGAAGAAGGCGGGGCTGGGGCACATCCCGGTCATCAGCCTCAACCTTTCCGGCCTGGAGAAGAACAGCGGCTTCACCTTTACCCTCTCCATGCTCCGCAAGCTGGTGGCCTGTGTGATCTACGGGGACGCCATGATGCACCTTTATAACCAGGTGCGCCCCTACGAGTGCGCTCGGGGGACGGCCAAGCTGACGGTGGACCGGTGGACCCAGCGGATCTGCAAGCAGTTTGACGCCGGCAAGGGCGTTTCCATCGGGCAGATGCGGGAGAACCTGGGGGGTATTGCCGCCGATTTTGCCGCCATCCCGGTGAAGAAAAGGCCCCGGGTCAAGGTAGGGGTTGTGGGGGAGATCTACGTCAAGTACGCCAGCCTGGGGAACAACAATCTGGAGGCCTTTCTCCAAAGCCAGGGCTGTGAGTATATGGTCCCCGGCATCCTGGGCTTTGCCCTCTTCAAGGTGGACAACCGCCTGGAGGACATTAAGCTGTACGGGGGCAATCCGGCCAAATACGCCGTCTGCAAGGTGCTGATGAAATATCTCACCGATATGGAAAAGGAACTCATCGGGGCCATTGGGAAGTACCCCCAGTTCGTGCCGCCCTCCTCTTATGCCCATACCAAGAACCTGGTGAAGGGGGTTATCGGGTACGGCAGCAAGATGGGAGAGGGGTGGCTTCTCACCGCCGAGATGATGGAGCTGGCGGAACTGGGGTATGGCAACATCGTCTGCACCCAGCCCTTTGGCTGTCTGCCCAACCACATCAACGGCAAGGGGATGATCCGGAGGATCAAGGAGCTGTACCCCAAGTCCAACATTGTCCCCATCGATTACGACCCCAGCGCCACTCGGGTGAACCAGGAGAACCGCATCAAGCTGATGCTGGCGGTGGCCCGGGAGGAACTGGGTCTGGAGGCCGGAGAGCAGGCCCTGGAGGGGGAGCCGGTTGCGGCAGGACTGTAGGCAGAAAAAAAGAAGGCGCAGGCCTTCTTTCTGTCAAAACCGCGGTTTGCTGAGAGAAAAGTCCGGCGGGGGCTGCTTGACTCTTTAGCCGCCTGCCAGCGCCATCCCTGCCGCATGGCCGGTGGAGAAGGCCAGCTGAAGGTTGAACCCCCCGGTTCGGGCGTCGATGTCCAGCACCTCCCCGGCAAAGTACAGCCCCGGCACCAGCCTGGACTCCATAGTCTTGGGATCCACTTCGGTTACCTTTACCCCTCCGGCAGTGACCACAGCCTCTTCCACCGGTCCCAATGCCGCAGGGGTAAGGGGAAATCCCTTGATGGCCTCCCCCAGCCGCCCCCGCTCCTCCCGGGTGATCTCCCGGATCTTCCGGTTTGGGGGGATCCCCGCCGCCGCCAGGGCCGTGGTGACAAAGGTCCGGGGAAGAAGGGCCCCCAGAACATTGCCGATGTCCCGATTGGGGGAATCGGCGAAATCCCGGAGCATCCGGGCGTCCAGCTGTTCCAGGGTCAGGCCGGGCTTCATGTCCAGGAAAAGCCGGTATTCCCCCGCAGGCTTGTCCATCAGGGCGCTGGCCGAAAGGACCAAGGGCCCGGAGACCCCGGCGTGGGTAAACAGCATCTCCCCAAGCTCCTGAAAAAGGGGCTTCTTTTTTCCCTTTTCCTTTAGGGTGAGGGTGACATTTTTCAGGGACAGGCCGGCGAGGCGGGGACAGCAGTCCTCGGCGCAGTGGATGGGAACCAGGCTCCCCCGAGGGGGTACAATGGTGTGTCCCGCCAGCCGGGCCAGCCGGAAGCCGCTGCCGTCGCTGCCGGTCCCGGGGTAGCTCATCCCCCCGGCGGCCAAAACCACGGCCTCCCCCCGGTACTCCCTGCCGTCCCCGGTGCGGATCCCAACGGCTTTCCCCTTTTCCAGGAGGATTTCCTCCGCCTTTCCCTGGACGATCTTCGCCCCTGCCTCCTGGGCGAAACGGACCAGGGCGTCGGCGATGTCCCGGGCGTTTTCGGAGACGGGAAAGACCCGGTTGCCCCGCTCGGTTTTCAGGGGGACTCCCAGGGACTCAAACAGCTTGATGGTCTCCGCAGGGGGAAAGGCCCACAGGGCGCTGTACAGAAACTTGGGGTTGCGGCAGACGTTTTTCTGCACCTCCTCCGGAGGGCAGTTGTTGGTAAGGTTGCACCGGCCCTTGCCGGTGACCAGGATCTTCCGGGCGGGGCGCTCCCGGCCCTCCACCACCAGGACCGAAAGGCCGCGGCGGGCGGCGGTCCCGGCGCAGAGGAGGCCGGCGGCTCCTCCGCCGATGATGACGGCGTTTGTTGTCACAGGCTTCACTTGGCCCCCTCGGTTTTTTCGTAGACCTGGTACTCCTCCCAGATGCTTTCCAGGGTGGCGTAGGTCCGGCTGATCTCTTCCTTCTTTTTCAGGCCCACCGCCACAATAAGGGCGTTGATGACGCTGAGAGGCGCCACCAGGCTGTCCACAAAGGAGGCCATCTCGCTGCGGGCCAGGAGAAGGATGTCGGCGGCCTCCGCCAGGGGGGCGGAGGTGGAGTCGGTAAGGGCGATGACCTTGGCCCCCCGGCTTTTGGCGTACTGGGCGGCCTTCAGGGTCCGCTGGGAATACCGGGGGAAGCTGATGGGGATAAAGACGTCCTCCCCGGAGATGCGGAACATCTGCTCGAAGGTTTCGCTGGTGGAGTTGGAATTGACGCACCGGACATGGGGGAAGATCTGGTTGAAGTAAAAGGCCAGGAAGCTGGCCAGCATACTGGAGCTGCGGATGCCCAGGATGTACACCTCCCGGGCGGCGACGATGCTCTCCACCGCCTGGCGGAAGGCCGCCCGGTCGGCTTCCTCCATGGTGCGGCGGATCTTTTCGCTGTCCAGGGCCAGCACCTTGGAGAGGACGTCGCTTCCGGCGATCTGCCCGTCGATGATGTCCATTCGCTGTACGGTGGTCAGGCGGTTGCGGATGATCTCCTGGAGGTTCTTTTGAAGCTGGGGATACCCCTCAAAGCCCACCTCGGTGGCAAAGCGGACCACCGTGGACTCACTGACCCCTACCGTGTCCCCCAGCTTGGCGGCGGTCATAAAGGCCGCCTTGTCGTAGTGCTGGGTGATGTATCTCCCAATCAGCTTCTGCCCCTTGGAAAAGCTGGACATATTCCGGTCGATAACCGCTAAAAGATCCATTGGCATGGCAAGCAACACCTCTTCAAAACGAACTAGGCCCAGGGTCTGTACCCGCCCTACATGATACCGGATAGCCGGGAAAAAATCAAGGCCTTTTCCCTTAAAAATGCAAGATTTTTCTTGCGATCCTGCAATTTTTCCGGCGGGCTAGCGCACACCCTCCCCGGCGCTCCGCGCCTAAGGGTTGTACGCTGGCTTGAGTTGTGCCTGGAGTCGGAAGCAGTAGAAGGCGGAAGGTTGAAATCGCCCCTTGCCAGGTTGTGGGAGGCGATTTTGCGCTTCGGACAAAACGCCGTCAGGACTCCAGGCAGGACCCACGATAACAACTGCATGACGAAGGGTCTAAAGTTTAGGGCCGCCCTTTTCAAAGGGCGGCAGGTCCAGGGCGGCGC
>CAJUFK010000050.1 GCA_910585535.1 uncultured Angelakisella sp.
CCGCCTCCTCCACCTCCCCCGCCGGAGCCTGCACCCCCGCCGGAGCCTGCGCCCCCGCCGGAGCCCGCGCCCCCGCCTCCGGCTCCAGCCCCCCAGCCGTCCCCGTCCCCCAAAAAGAAGCTCCTGGGGCATTTTTCCGGGGACCAGCTTCTTCTTGCCGCCCTTCTTTGCCTCTTGGTCCAGGAGGAGGCGGAACCCCAGCTGATTCTGGCCGTAGCCTACATCCTGATAAGCTAGAGACACGCCTTGGCCGTTGACATCCCAATGGATTTCAGGTAGACTCTTGGTAAGAGAGCAATCAGGAGGAGGGCCCGCCGTGAACATTCGCGAAAAATGGAGCCAAACGCTGAAAAACAATATCGATGGCGGGGGAGTGATGAGCCCCGCGCCGGACCCCTTCGATCCCTCTGCTTTTTATGTCACCGACGGCTGGGGCAGCTACTACAACTCCATCCGCCTGCGAAGGCTCTCCCTGGAGACCGGGGAGGAACTGGCCTCTGTCCTGACCCGGGACGCCGTTCGATGCCTTTGGTTCGAGGAGGACGCCCTTTTCGCCCTCCTGTCAAAACGGGTGGTAAGGGCTGCCCGCCCCTCTATGGAGGTTCTGGACTGCTGGAGGAGGGGAATCCCGGCCTGCTCGGACTACGCCGCCTTTGACGGGGAAAAGACCCTGCTTTCTATGAACTGGGCCGCCTCCTACCTTTCCATTCTGGAGCTGGGGGAGGCCAAGGCCCGGCGGAAACGGCTGGAGAGCTGCTGCGGGATCTTTCGGGAGGATTCCCGGCGCTTTCTGGTGATGAACGGCGCCGGCATCTACCGCTGCACCCTCCCGGAGGGCTCGCTGCAAAAGCTGGCAGACACCAAACCTTACTACAGATGTCTCCGGGGAGGCTCCGGCAGGCTCTACCTGCTTCGGTCCGGGGAGGAGGACTGGCTTACCCAGGTGCTGATCTACCCGCCGCCGGGGGAGGAGACAGAGGGCCTGGCCCCGGAGCGGATTTTCCAGGTTCCCTGGCTCCGCGGACCGAAGGTGTATATCGCCCTCTCCCGGGACGAGGAGACCGTGTACTTCATGCAGGGGGATTTTCTCTGGGCCTGGTCCGTTTCAAGGGGAAAGCCCCTTTTCCGCCACAGTTTCCAGGACGAATATGTCTCCGCTGTTTTTGACAACGGCCCCCAGGGGGCCTCGATCCTTACCTACAACCGGGACAAGCGCCGCCTTGTCTGCTGGGCGCCGGAATGACGGCGAAGGACAAGCCCGCCCATCGAAAAAGGAGGTTTTTTCTGTGATCTTTGCAAAACTTAACAGCGATCCCCAGTTCCGCTCCTGCCCGAAACCTGTCCGCCAGGCCCTTCGGTATCTCCGGGAGGCTGACCTGCTGGCCATGCCCTTGGGCCGCCACGACATCCAGGGGGACGACATCTTCCTCAATTTGATGGAGATGACCACCCACCCCTTGGAGGGCTCCCATCCCGAGGTCCACGAAAAGTACATCGACCTGATGTACTGGCCCGAGGGGGGAGAACGGATCGGCGTGGCCCCCTACCTGGGCACCGAACCGGTCTTTGAGGCCCGGCCGGAAAACGACATTGCCCTTTTAGAGGAGGTGGCGAACGAGTCCTTCCTGGTGGCAACAGAGGGCTGTTTTGGCCTCTTCTTCCCCTGGGACGCCCACCGCCCCGGCCTTTTTCTGGGGGACGGCCCCGCCACCAGCCGCAAGGCGGTGGTAAAGATCCGGGCGGCGCTTCTGGACGGCTGAAGATCGATTTCCAGGGCGATAAAAGGAAGAACCAGGCGATTTACAAATTTTTTTCAAAAATTTTAATTTGTGAAAATATTTTTCGCGACCCCTTGACAGACGGACAAAAAACCTGTACAATTTGAATAGTTTAACCCCGTCCGTTATCGCAAGATTTATTCAACAAGGAGGACATTCTCAAATGAAGATGAAGCGTATTCTCGCAATGCTGATGGCCGCCCTTATGGTTGCCACCATGGCGGCCTGCGGCGGCACTCCTGCGCCTTCCTCTCCCGCCCCTGCGGATCCCGGCTCCACTCCGGCGCCCGCCGAGCCCACCCCTGCGGCTCCCACCGACGACGGATCCATCACCCTGTGGACCTACCCCATCGGCGACTGGGGCACCGAGGCCGAGGTTAAGAAGCTGACCGACGCCTTCACCGCCGAGACCGGTATCGCGGTCCAGGTGGAATACCTGGCCTACGCCGACGGCGACGATAAGGTCAACGCGGCCATCACCGGCGGCAACGCCCCCGACCTCATCATGGAAGGGCCCGAGCGTCTGGTTGCCAACTGGGGCGCCAACGGCCACATGGTAGACCTTAAGGATATGCTGGACGACACCGACAAGAAGGAGATCTACGAGTCTGTTCTGGGCTCCTGCACCGCTCCTGACGGCGCTGTCTACGAGTATCCCGTGGTTATGACCGCCCACTGCATGGGCGTCAACCTGGATGCCTTTAAGGAAGCCGGAGCCGACCAGTACCTGAACCTGGAGACCCGGACCTGGACCACCGACGACTTCTTCAAGGCAGTGGAAGCCCTCAACGCCAAGTTCGGCGGCACCGTGGGCGCTGTCTTCTGCAAGGGCCAGGGCGGTGACCAGGGCACCCGTGTCCTCGTCAACAACCTGTACGGCGGCACCTTCACCAACGCCGAGCATACCCAGTACACCTGGGATGATCCCAAGAACATCCAGGCTCTTCAGAAGCTGAAGGACACCGCCGGCATCGAGTTCGACGCCTCTCTTGAGGGCGGCGACGAGATCAAGCTGTTCTACCAGGGCATCCTGAAGATGGCCTTCTGCTGGAACATCGCCCAGCAGCTGAACCCCAACAACGCCAACACCGGTGAGGGCCTGACCCAGAACGGCGAGCAGATCGTCTGCATGAGCTTCCCCTCCCAGGACGGCACTGCCAAGCTCAACGGCGGTATCTGGGGCTTTGGTATCTTTGACAATGGCGACGCCACCCGCATCGAAAACGCCAAGAAGTTCATCAAGTACATGGCGGACTCCGCCCACACTGTGGAGGCTGTTAAGACTGCCCGGTACTTCCCCGTCCGCACTGCCGCCGAGGGCACCGATCTTTCCGGCGTGTGGGCTGACAACCAGACCATGAACGAGTATCAGGTCCTGATGCCCTTCCTGGGTGACTACTATCAGGTCACCAAGGGCTGGGCCGGCGCCCGTACCGCCTGGTGGAATATGCTCCAGAAGGTTGGCAGTGGTGAAGATGTCGCCGCCGCCGTGGCCGCTGGTGCTGCCGAGGCAAACGCCGCCGCTGCTGGCTAACCTGACATAAATCGAAGGGTTTCGCGCACCCTTTCCCCGCCCTGCGCGGGGAGGGGGTGCGTTTCTATTTTGAAAGGGGCGATAGAATTGGCAAACGCGAACACCCTCAGAAGCCGCCAGCTGATGCTCCGGGAGGCGCGCACTGCTTACCTGTTCCTCCTGCCCAGCCTAATTTTCTTTGTCGGCTTTGTGGTCATCCCCATGGTCATCTGCATCTTCTACAGTCTTACCAACGCCAATATGAACGCGAAGGTCGCCACCCAGTTTATCGGGTTTACCAATTTCCAGAAGCTTTTGTCCGACAAGACCTTCCTGGAGGCGCTGCGGAACACCTTTGTCATCGTGATTGTCAGCGTTCCCGCCGTCTGTGCCTTTTCCCTGTGGGTCTCCTCGGCCATCTACAAGCTTTCCGGGCCGGTCCTTTCCGCCTTCCGGTGCATCTTCTACCTGCCGGTGGTCACCGGTTCGGTGGCAGTTACCGTGGTGTGGAAGTGGATGTATGACAACTACACCGGTATCCTAAACTACGTCCTCAAGGGTGCGGGCCTTATTGAGAAGAACATCAACTGGCTTGGCGACAGCAAGTACGCCCTGTGGTGCATCATACTGATTCTCTTTACCACCTCGGTGGGGCAGCCCATTGTTCTGTATGTCTCCGCCCTGGGCAACGTGGACGCCACCCAGATCGAGGCCGCCAAGGTGGACGGCGCCAACGACTTCCAGGTGTTCTGGAATGTCAAGTGGCCCCAGATGATGCCCACCACCCTGTACATCCTGGTCATCACCACCATCAACTCCTTCCAGTGCTTCGCCCTTATCCAGCTGCTTACCAGCGGCGGATCGGGGACCAACACGGTGATGTACTACATCTATTTCACCGCCTTCAAACTGACAGAACAGCTTGGCCACTTTGGTTACGCCAACGCCATGGGCGTGGTGCTGGCCATCTTCATCGGCATCCTGTCCGCTGTGCAGTTTAAGCTGGCGGCAGAAAAGTAAGGGGGTGGGGAAATGAAAACAGGCATTCAGAAAAAGACTCCCTACGGCATCTTTTCCCTTGTGGTGCTGGTTATCCTGGCTTTCCTCTTTATGTTCCCCCTGTACTGGATCGCCACCGGCGCCTTTAAGATCGCCAAGGAGTACAACGCGGTACAGCCGGTGTGGTTCCCAACT
This sequence comes from uncultured Angelakisella sp., assembly GCA_910585535.1. Taxonomy (GTDB): domain Bacteria; phylum Bacillota; class Clostridia; order Oscillospirales; family Ruminococcaceae; genus Angelakisella. Next base: position 4,486 of record CAJUFK010000050.1, read on the forward strand.
GTTTTTACCCTGGATAACTTCACAAGGCTCTTTGCCCGGCGCACCGCTCCCCTGTGGGAGCTGGCGGTGCCTTTCAGCGCCATGTTCACCGCCGATAGGACCCCCATCATGCTTTCGGTGGGCCCCACCGCCCCGGCGGCCATCCGGTGGCTCCTGAACACCGTCTTTATGGCGGTGATGGCCATGGTCCTCACCTGCATCACCGCGTCCATGGCGGGGTACGCCCTGGCCAAGAAGCGGTTCCCCGGGCGGGCGCTGCTGTTCTCCCTTATCGTCTGCGCCATGGCCCTGCCCAAGCAGGTCATTCTGATTCCCCTTATCAAGGAAATTTCCGCCATTGGACTGTGGGACAACATCTGGTCGGTAATCTTCCCCACGGTGGGCTGGCCCTTTGGCGTCTTCCTGATGAAGCAGTTCTCCGAAGGCATCCCTGGTGAGATCCTGGAGGCCGCCCGGATCGACGGCGCCAGCGAATGGCGGACCTTTACCACCATTGTGGTGGATCTGGTGAAGCCCGGCATTGGGGCGCTGGCTATTTTCACCTTCATCAATTCCTGGAACGATTACTTCCTCCAGCTGATTATGCTCAGCAGCGGAAGCAACTTTACCATTTCCTTGGGTATTGCCACCCTGCAGGCGGAGACGTCGGTGGACGTGGGGATTCTGATGGCCGGTGCAACTTTGGCGGCGGTGCCGATTATCGCCATCTTCCTGGCGTTCCAGAAATACTTCACCCAGGGTATCACCATGGGTGCGGTGAAGGGTTAAAATTGAAGCCGCAAATTCCCCTATCTCGTTTTGTAGAGGACGGCTGGTCCTGTCGGAAGGTTCCGGCGGGACCAGCCCCATTAACGACAGAAGGAAGGGGTTTCTTTTGCGAAACGGTTTTTAAGCAGCTTTGGACTGAAACGGGTGGCCATGGCCAGTATGGTCATCGACCACATTGGCAGCTTTCTGCTCCGGGCCATGATGGACCCCTACCGAGTGGACGGGATGCTGGTTGTAAACCAGGAGTCCCCCAGCCCCCTTCGTTGGCTGATGCTGGGGCGGGAGGCCTGTGACATCCTGGGGGCCATCGCCTTTCCCATCTTCTGCTTCCTGGTGGCGGAGGGGTTTCTTCACACCCGCGACCGGCTGCGTTACGGAAGGCAGATGCTCTGGTTCGCCCTTCTCTCCGAGATCCCCTATAATCTGGCCCACTACCAGACGGGATTTTCCCTGCGCCTCCAAAACGTGATGTTCACCCTGGCCTGCGCCATCCTTACCCTGCTGCTCATCAGCAAGGCGGAGGAGCGATGGGCGGAACAAAAGGCGATGCGCTGGGGAATGACCGTAGCCGCTGTGGCCGCAGGTATGGTCATGGCCTTTCTCATCCGGGGGGAGTACGTCTTCCTGGGACCGCTGGCAGCGGCGTTGGTCTACCTCCTCCGGAACAGGGGAAGACTGCGGATCGCGGGACTGGCCCCGCTGCTGATCGTTTCCCCCTGGACAGTCTTGGCCGTGCCCTTCCTCCTCTGCTACAATGGACAGCGGGGGAAAGGAAGCAAATGGTTCTTCTACCTCTTCTATCCGGCCCATTTCCTGGTGTTTGCCGCTTTGGCGGCGGTCATCCGGGGATAGGGGCGAAAACCTAAAAGACACAGGGCGGACCCTGCCGGGCTGTCCTGTTTTTTTCTAAAGAAAGAAGGAACAAAGATGAAAAAGCATATCCTTTGCATCGGAGATTCCAACACCCACGGCTACTGCGCCGACCCCGGCGACTGCGCCGACGGAGGCATCCGCTTTAATGAAGAGGAGCGGTGGACCTGCCTCCTCCAGGCCGCCCTGGGGCCGGATTACCTGGTCACCGAGGAGGGCCTCAGCGGACGGACCACCGTTTTCCCGGACCCCCTCCACGAGAGCATGGACGCCTTGGGCGTCCTTTACGCCCTTCTCAAGAGCCACGAGGTAGTGGACCTCCTTATTATTATGCTGGGCACCAACGACGTCAAGGAGCGCCTGGGGGCGAACGCCGCCTGTATCGGCATCGGTATGGAACGGCTGGTCCGCAAGGCGCAGAGCGTGGACTGCTGGGGCGGGAAAGCCCCCAATATCCTTATCGTCTGCCCGCCGGCCATCCTGCCGGAGATGGAGCAGGCCGAATGCGGCATCCCCATGGGCAGGGGCTGCCTGGAAAAATCCCGGGAGCTGCCGAAGTTTTTGGAAAAAACTGCAAAGCTGACGGGGGCCCACTACCTTGATGCCGCCCCCTGCCAGTTCAACCGCCTGGACGGGATGCACCTCACCAAGCAGGGGCACGCCCAGCTGGCCCAGCTCCTCACCGAAAAGGTATCCCGGCTTCTCTGATCCCTTCCGGCCTGGAACAAAAACGGCGTTTACCCGGAAAAAATTGTAATCTCTAACAAAACGTCGTTTATCACTTGCTTTTTTCAAAATTGTGTCGATAATCTTAATATGACGAGTTCAGCTGGGTGCGCCCGGCTGACAAAATGCCAATCAAAAAGGCAAGGAGGAGCTGCTATCTATGCTCAAGAACATGAAGATCAAAACCAGTTTGCTATTGGGTTTTGGCGTCACGATTTTGGTCTCGCTCATTCTCATCGCCGCCACGCTGCTGATGATGAACAAACAGAGCGACAACCTCAGCAACGTGATTCACACCGAGATCAAGGCCTGCGACCTTATTAAGTCCAGCCGTCTTAACGCCAACATCGCCGCCCGGAACCTGCGGAATATCCTGCTGCTTCCCAACAGCCCTGACAACGCCCGGATGCACACCGCCATCCAAACATCTATAGCGGGCTTGGACCAGGACATTGCCGAGCTGGGAACTCTTTATAACCTGGGAGATAACCGTTACAACGAGTACAAGCAGGCGGTGGACAGCTGGAAGCAGGCCGCCAACGACATTCTCAGCGCCGCCGATGCCGGCCGCACCGATGAGGCCATCCGCCTGGTCCAGACCGAATGTATCCCCCGCCTGGACGCTATGGTGGACATCGCCAAGACGATGAACGACGCCCTGGATGCCGCCAAGGATGCTGAGGTCGCCGCGCAGCAGCGCAACTTTACTTATATCACCCTTATCGTTATCGGTGTCCTGGCGACCTGCCTTGTCGTTATGGTCATCTTCATCACCCGTATCATTCGGGGGATCGTTGTTCCCACCGCCCAGGTGCAGAAGGCCCTTGTGGGCTTCAGCGAAGGCCATCTGGACATCAGCGTGGACTATGAGAGCAAGAACGAGCTGGGCGAAATGTGCGACGCCCTGCGGAAGAGCCAGGCCATTCTGGGCGGGGTCATCGAGGACGAGTGCGACCTCCTCAGCAAGATGGCAGGCGGCAACTTTGCCGTTGTGAGCCGCGACAGAAGCTGCTATGTCGGCGATCTCCAGGCCATCCTCCATGCCCTTCAGAGCATCAAGCAGAAGCTGAGCAGCACCATGATCCAGATTCACCAGGCCGCCGAGGAGGTCTCCGCCGGGGCCGACCAGGTGTCCAGCGGCGCCCAGGCCCTCAGCCAGGGCGCTACCGAGCAGGCCTCTTCTGTTGAGGAGCTGGCCGCCACCATCAGCGACATCTCCGAGCAGATCAAGCAGAACGCCGACAACGCCCAGCAGGCCAGCCAGATGGCCAACAATGTGGGCGGCAAGATCGAGGAGAGCAACTCCAAGATGCATGAAATGACCGCCGCCATGGACGAGATCAGCGAAAAGTCCAAGGAGATCGGCAAGATCATCAAGACCATCGAGGACATCGCCTTCCAGACCAACATCCTGGCCCTCAACGCCGCTGTAGAGGCCGCCCGGGCCGGCGCTGCCGGTAAGGGCTTCGCCGTTGTGGCCGATGAAGTACGCAACCTGGCCAGCAAGTCTGCCGACGCTTCCAAGAGTACCTCCGCCCTTATCGAGGGTTCGGTAAAGGCGGTGGAGAACGGCACCCGCATCGCCACCGAGACCGCCAAGGAGCTGGTGGAAGTGGTGGAGGGCGCCCAGGAGATCGTCACCACCATCAACCGCATTGCCGAAGCCTCCAAGCTTCAGTCCGAGGCTGTGGCCCAGGTAACCCAGGGTGTGGACCAGATCTCCAGCGTGGTCCAGACCAACTCGGCTACCTCCGAGCAGTCCGCGGCCGCCAGCGAGGAGCTGGCCAGCCAGTCCAGCATTCTCAAGGAGCTGGTGGATCAGTTTACCATCAGCGACGAGTACGGCGGCGGCACAAGCAGTTCCTCCCTGGGCTTCGGCACTGGGGCGGGCTCCTACGGGAAGCTTTCCTACCAGTCGGTGCCTGACGACGACGATGTCTTCGTCCCCGGGGCCAGCGACAAATATTGATTTGATCCGGGGAGACCCGGTTCAGAAAAGCCGGGGGCTGGACGCCCCCGGCGGCAAAATCCTTTTTCAGAAAGGGCGGATCGAACATGGACGTAATGTCTATCGCAGCCACTAGCGTGATGATGAGCCAGATGCAGACCTCCCAGGCGGTGAGTGTGGCCGTGGCCCGCAAGGCTATGGACCAGATGACCGAGCAGGCGGCAGCCATTGTGGAGGACATCCAGCAGTCGGTACCCTCCACCATTCCGGGGAGCCGGATGGATATTCTGGCCTAAGGAATCACAAAAAGGAAAAAACGAAGGGGCCGCTGTTTCCGGCGGTCCCTTCGCTTTTCGTTATTTGGGAAGCTCCCATTCCTTCAGGGTCTTTAGTTCTTCGTAAATGGCGCAGTAGCTTTCATGGCGGCTCCGGGCGATCTCCCCGGCCTCCAAAGCCGCCAGCACCGCGCAGCCCTTCTCCACCCGATGGCTGCAGCCGGTAAAGCGGCAGTTCTCCCGGTGATCCTCAAACTCCGGGAAGCAGCGGTCCAGCTCCTGGGCCGGCATCCGCTGGAACTGCAAAAACTCCACCGCCGAAAAGCCCGGGGTGTCGGCGATGTACCCCCCCTGTCCGGTGGGGAAGAGTTCCACATGGCGGGTGGTGTGCCGCCCCCGGCCAAGCTTGCGGCTGATTCCGCCTGTGGCCAGCCCCAGTTCCGGGAAGATGGCGTTGAGAAGGCTGGACTTTCCCGCCCCGGAATTGCCGCAAAAGGCGGTGATCCCCTGGGCAAACAGTTTCCCCACCTCCGCCGTACCGGCGCCGGAAAGGCTGTCCACCTGAAAGGTGGGGTACCCGGCCTTTTCGTAGAGGGCGGCCAGGGCTGTGGTGTCCGCAAGATCCGATTTGGTAAAGATCAGGACCGCCGGGATCTCCCGCCGGGCGGCGATGGCAGTCAGCTTGTCGATGACCAGCAGGTTGGGAGCCGGCTGGGTGGAGGAAACCACCAGGGCCAGCCTGTCGATGTTGGCCACCGGGGGCCGGATCAGGGAGTTTTTCCGGGGGAGCAGCCCGGTGATAAAGCCGCATCCCTCCTGGGTGGGGGCCACCTGGACCCGATCTCCCACCACCAGCTGGGTATCCTCCTTCCGGAAACGCCCCCGGCCCCGGCATTGCAGCTCCCCGGCCTCCTGGGTGCGAACCTGGTAAAAGCCCCCCTGGGAACGGAGGATCAGCCCCTCCATAGTCTCCTTTTCCTGGTGTTCCAATCGGTACCCCCTTACTCTGCGCTATTGCGGACCAAGCCGGTCTGGGCCCGAAGCATCTCCAGGGCCTGGTCCCGGATCCGCTGGGAGAAGAAGCCCATGGCCTCGTCGGGCAGGTCCTCCGGTCCAAAGCCCCGGTCGACGCGGTCCCGACGATAGAAGCCGATGGAGTGCAGGGTGAGGAGGCTGGCTGTCCGGGTGGCAGCGCCCCGGCGGGTCTCCAGCTTCTTCTCCTCTCCGGGGCGGATCTCCCCGATGTCCGCCAGCCGGACCAGAATGGCGTAGGGATACCCCCCAAAGAGGCAGGCGTAGTGGGGGGTGAGGACGAACCGGGCGGGGGTTCCCTTGGAGTTCATGCTGTTCATCTCAAAGTAGAAGCGCTGTTTCGGATTATCCACCGCGGCTAACAGCTCCGACACCAGCTGTTCCTCTTCCCCGGGGGGCAGTTCCAGGCCCTCCACCGCCCTTTGGATCAGCCGCTGGTATTTGCTGCTGCGAAGGCCGAACCGCAGACAGAGGTAGAAGAAGCCGCAGATCACCGCCCCGACCAGAAAGCCCCCCAAGCCGCCGTAAAAGGCGTCGGCGGGATCCATCCGGTCCACAAAGGAGAGTAGCCCCAAAAAGGCAGTCATAAAAACCAGCACCGCCGGAATGGTGATATGGGTGGTGGTACGCATCAGCTTTCTTCGGTAACCGGCGATCCAAGCCAGCTCGTACGCCATCCACTTTTTGTAATTCTCGCTCATGATTCCGTTTCCTTTCCTTCCTGTGATAGCCGCCAAGGCCGCCACGGCTGGCCGTCCCCCCAAATCCGGATCCGCTGGGTAAAGACCGGCTCCCCCTTCATCTTGGCAATGACGGTAATGGATACGGGAACAAAACTTTCGCCCTGGTATTCCGGGAGGCACTGGTAACCGTTTACCTTCTCCTGGCGAAGGAGGTCCTCCACCATGTCGTCGCACCGGTCCTTAAGGGTCACCGCCACCGGCGGGACAAAAAGGCAGTTCCGGGCCGACTCCTCCCCGCCGAACCGCAGGGGCATCATGTAAAGGGGCGCCAGCACCCCCTGCCGGGCCAGCTCCGCCGCCTTCTCGGCGTCCACCCCGGAAAAATCCGGTCCTGCACCGGGGGCTTCCCCGCTGTCCTTTTTCTTGCTGAGAAAGTCAAAAAAGCCCATTATCCACACTCCCATAGGTTTTTACTTATTGTACCACCGGACAAGAGGAGGTGCAAGGTGCCGCCGGAGAAATTCTCGAAACGGGCTGCAGGCCAATGAAGGGCAGAGCAATTACCAAGGGGGATCTCACCAAAATGTGAAATCCCCCGACAAGATTACTGGAATTAGAAGCTGTATTCATAACCGGGGGATGCCAGATGGGCGGAAAAAGACCCGGCCAGATGGCGTCAAACGGTTGTGAACACAGCATCTTACTGCTGTTTTCTGAATGTAATAACAAATGCCCCTTTAACCTGTACCGAGGTAGCCATATAATCGTATGTCACAAGTTCCCACCCATCGGCAGACCTTTCGTTGAGGAACTGGTCCAACAGGGCTGCATCGTTTTCGTCTGCTTTGTCGGAAAACCATTTTGTGCCCACAGTCAAAATTTCTGTTTTGTAGATGTACATGAGTTGCTTCCTCCCTTTGACAGTAAGATAATGGGTTACTGGATTATCCTGGACAGAGTATACCACAGGCAGAAATAACTGTCAACCAAGGTGGATGTACCGCGCAAGTGGAAAAAGGTTCAGAAAAAGAGCGGCACAAAGTGGAAACCTCTTGTTCCTTTTGGTGGCATATGGTAAAATAAACATAGCCTGTCCATCCGGAGAATGAGAAAGCAGAAAAGAAAGAAGGGGAGCGACTCCATGGCCACAAGAAGTAAAGTAAAAGTGCTGGGGACTACCTATTATATCACTACCTCCGGCAGTGAAGATCAGGTGCGCCGTATCGAAGAACAAATGAATGACCAGCTGGCAGCGATCCTGGAGCAGCGCCCCAGCCTCTCGACCCTGGATGCCCTGGTGATCCTCTCCCTGAACCTTATGGATGAGATCACCGACGCCGAAAATTCTACCGACCGGATGCGGGAACAGCTGAGTCAGTACCTGGAGGACGCTGCCAAAGCCCGAATGGAGTTGGAGGACGAACGCCGCCAGCGGGAACGGGCCGTGCAGGAACTTGCCGACGAAAAACGCCTTTGCAGCCAGTTCCGCCAGGAACTGGAAAAGCAGAAGCGCCAGTTTGACCGCGCCCGTATGGAGTTGAGCCGCCTGGGCCTGGATGAAGACGACGAGGAGCAGAAGTGATGGAACAAAAACCAGCGCGCCCCCCCAGGCTGCTGGCCCCCGCCGGAGGCCGGGAACAGCTCCTTGCCGCCATCCGGGCCGGGGCCGACGCCGTCTACCTGGGGGCCGGGGCCTTTAACGCCAGGGCCGGAGCGGAAAACTTCGGAGACGGCGGCCTCCGGGAGGCGGTGGCCGCCTGCCACGGCCGGGGGGTCCGGGTCCACGTCACCCTCAATACCCTGGTCACCGACCGGGAGACTGGGGCCCTTCTGCGGCAGCTGGAGGAGATCGCAGAGAGCGGGGCAGATGCGGTCATTGTCCAGGACCTGGGGGTGGCCGCTTTGGTGCGCGACTGCTGCCCTTCCCTGGCTATGCACGCCAGCACCCAGCTTTCCATCCATAACCGAAAAGGAGCCCAGGCCATGAAGGACCTGGGCTTTTCCTGCATTGTCCTGGCCCGGGAGCTGACCCGGGAGGAGATCTCCGCCATCCACCAGGAGATGGGGGACTCCCTGGAGCTGGAGACCTTCGTCCACGGGGCGTTGTGCATGAGTCTTTCGGGCCAGTGCTACCTTTCCGCCATGCTGGGGGAGCGCAGCGGCAACCGGGGCCGGTGCGCCCAGCCCTGCCGCCTGGACTTCCGCTCCCCCCAGGGGCGGGAGTACGCCCTTTCCCTCAAGGATCTTTCCCTGGTGGAACGGATGGCGGAGCTGGCGGGGACCGGGGTCACCTACCTGAAAATCGAGGGGCGGATGAAGCGCCCCGAGTACGTCTACGCCGCCACCGCCGCCTGCCGGGCCGCTTTGGACGGGGAGGACTGCGACCTGGACACCCTCCGGGCGGTATTCTCCCGGAGCGGATTTACCGACGGGTACTTCACCGGGCGGCGGGATCTTTCCATGTTTGGCTGGCGGCGGAAGGAGGACGTCACCGCCGCCGCCGGGGTGCTGAAGGGTCTGGAGAGCCGGTACCGCCAGGAGGCCCCCCGGGTGCCGGTCTCCATGTCCGTTTCCATCCGGGCGGGGGAGGAGTCCCGGCTGGTCATCGGGGACGGGGAGAGAGAGGTCGAGTTTTTCGGCCCGGTGCCGGAAACCGCCCTGAACCGCCCCACCGACGGGGAGCTTTGCCGCCGTGCCTTGGAAAAGACGGGGGGGACGCCCTTCCGTCTGGATCGGCTGGAGTGTGACATCCAGCCGGGGCTGATGGTCCCGGTGTCGGCCCTTAACAAGATGCGGAAGGAGGGGCTGACCATCCTGCTGACCAAGCGGGAGGAGGTCGTTCCTCATCCCTTCACCATGCCGGAGGGGGAGCCGGGGGTCCATCCCAAGCTGCTGAACCTGAAATACCCGGAGCTTCGGGTCCGGGTGGAGCGGGCGGAGCAGCTGTCCCCGGAGATCACCGGGCCGGCGGCCCGGATCATCCTGCCCATAGCGGAGCTGCTGGCGAACCGGGAGCTGATCCCGGAGCTGGGGGAGAAGCTGTGCGCCGAGCTGCCGGTTTTTCTTGCTCCGGGGGAGGAGGAGAAGGCGTTGGCGGATCTCATCGCCCTGGGGGAGGCGGGGGTGACGAAGGCTCTTTGCGGGGGGTCGGGGCAGATCCGCCTGGCCCGGGAAGCCGGGATGCGGGTTTCCGGGGACTACGGGCTCAACGTACTCAACTCCATTGCTTTAAGGGAGCTGGGGAAGATGGGGGCAGAGGATGTTACACTGTCCTTTGAGAACAATCTTCGCCAGGGGGCGGCGCTTGGGGATTATCTGCCGTTTGGGGTCATTGGGTACGGGTATCTGCCCTTGATGACTTTCCGGGTTTGTCCGGCCCAGGGGCCGGGGGGATGCGGGAGGTGCCGGGGGGAAAGTTTTCTCACTGACCGGCTGGGGAAAAGGTTTCCGGTGGTTTGCCGGGGGCGGAGGTATAGTCAGCTGCTCAACACAGTGCCCCTTTACCTGGGGGACAAGCAGGGGGCGCTGGAGGGATTTTGTCATGTGACGCTGCGGTTCACCACCGAGAGCCGGGGGCGGTGCCAGCGGGTGATGCAGCTTTGGCGGGAGGGCGCGGCCCTCCACGAGGAGCGGACCAATGGGTTATACTTTCGGGAGTTGAAGTGATAAGCAGACCCTCCCCGGCGGTGGGCTAGCGCCCACAGGCAGACCCTCCCCGGCACTCCGTGCCTAAGGGTTGTGCCGGGGCTTAGGTTGTGCCTGGAGTCGGAAGTTGCAAAAGGCGAAAGGTGGCAACGCCCCTTGCCAGGCTGCAATTGAGACAGGGAAAGTTTAGGGCCGCCCTTTTCAAAGGGCGGTAGATTCCAAAGGCAACGCCTTTGGTCGCGTCCGCAGGCGCGAAACACCCCAGGCAGGACCTAACAAAACCGGTCGCGTGCTTGGGAATGGGCTTTCGTGCGAAGTGCTGGTTTCTCTTTTGCAGTTTGCTTTCTGCGAAGTGACAGCACGCGGCCGGAACGGGCTTTTCCTAGGATGGTTTGCTTTACTCGATGGATAAAACCTGTCGAATTTTACAGGTTTCCCTTCAAAACAGGCCCCCGCAGGGGGACGCTTTTTGAACGGACGGGCCTGGGGTGGCCTTTTGCCGGGTAACCGCTAGGTTCTGCTCCTGATAGCCGACGCTGTGCCTTTCGCCAGGCCGTGGCCCTTTGAGCGTCCCATCTTTGGGTTTTCATTTTTGGGTCTGGTTGCGGTTGATGGCTTAGCGACGTTTGCCCTTCCGGCGGACCTCCTTTCTGGCGCGCCAGAAAGGAGGCAAAGAGCGCCCAGGGGCGAGCCCCTGGACCCCGGAGAACGGCCAAAGGACTCCGGCCTGTGGCGGATGATCCAGCCCGCCGCCCTGTTTGTCTCGAGTTGTGCGGTCCCCGCTCGTCTCTGCTTAACGGTTTCTGGTCCGTCCCCTACGGATGGGTTCCGGCGTCGGTGGTGACGATGGCACCTTGACTCTCTGTTCCCACCTACGTCCGCCCGGGCGTTTCCGGCCTCCGCTCAGTTGGCCGTATTCGGTGTTCCCCACTGCGGTGGGGAACGAGCCCTTCGGGCAATGGCCTGCGGGCCAGGACTGGATGAGGGGTACCCCTCCATCCCCCGCCGCCGTGCGGCGGCCCCGTAGGCGTAGCCGGAGGGGGTATACCCCCCGCAGGGGATCTACCAATAGCCCCGCAGGGATAAGAGGGTATGGGGCGTTTGCCCCATCCTCTGGGAGGTCCAGGGGGAACCCCCTGGTAGGGTCCAGGGACAAAGTCCCTGGGCGCTCTTTGGTTCCTTTCTGTCGCGACAGAAAGGGACCCCCCGCCGGGTAGGCGAAACGCCGTCAAGCCATCTACCGCAACCAACCCCCAGGATGGCAACCCAGAGATGGGACGCCCAAAAGGCCACCACCTACCAAAAGGCAGTGCGTTTTCAATCAGACGCAGCACCCAGGACCCCCGCAGACCGAAGAGAGGGGTCCAGGGGCGGCAAAGCCCCCCCGGTTACGACTCCCCCTCCCGGGGCACCTGCGCCAGAATAGCAAGGACCTTTTCCTCGTCCTTCAGCATCTCCTCCAGAATGGAAGCGATCTTTTCCTCGGGGGTCTCGCCGGTGATAGCACAGAGGCTCGTCAGCTTTCGGGCGGTGTCGTTGGACAAGGTGATGTCGATGGGATAAATTTCTTTGTTCATGATTTCGTCCTCCTGTATGAAATGAGTTTCATTGCTTTTGTTATACTACAAAAAAAGAAGTAAGTCAATAGGAGAATGTATTTTTACGATGTATTATTCAGAAAGAATCCTAACCATTTTGGAAGAGCGGGGAATCAGCCCTTATCGAGTGTCAAAAGAAACCGGCATCTCCCAAAGCGTATTTAGCAACTGGAAAAGAAAACCCACTTCCCGGATCACCGCTGCAAATCTGGAAAGGCTGGCTGACTACCTGGGCCTCCCCGTGGAGGTCCTCACCGGCAAGTCCATCCTCCGGGTCAAGCTGGTTCGGGAGGGGGCGGTTATGCCCCGGCGGGCTACCGCCGAAAGCGCCGGGCTGGACCTCTCCGCCGCCATCGATGCCCCGGTGGAGATCCGCCAGGGAGAAATCACCCCCATCCCCACCGGGATCGCCATTCAGCTGGACCCCGGGTACGTCTGCCTCCTCTTTGGCCGCAGCGGCTTGGGGGTCAAGCGGGGGATCCTTCCTGCCAACGCCGTGGGGGTGGTGGACAGCGACTACCGGGGGGAGCTGGTGGTCCACCTCACCTGCATCAAAGACGAAACGTATACCGTGCAACCCGGGGAGCGCATCGCCCAAATGGTTATCCTCCCCGTCTCCATGGCGGAGCCGGTCCAGGTGGAGGAGCTGGAGGAAAGCACCCGGGGCACCGGGGGCTTTGGATCCACGGGGAAATAGGTCTTTGCATTTGACACGTTAAGCGTAACGTGCTATGATTCCCTATTATAGCGGTTCTTGCTTGATATGTCAATACCCATATCGAAAAATATAAGGTGTTGCCATGATGAATTTATCAGATAGTCTTAAAAGATTTCGCAAGTATGCAAACATCACCCAGAAGCAGGCGGCCCAGGGCGCCAATGTATCAGAGAGAAACTACCAGGCCTATGAATACGGCAAGGTCATCCCCAGCGCCACCGTCCTCATCGCCCTGGCGGATTCCTTCGACGTATCCCTGGACTACCTGGTGGGCCGAAGCGATGACCCGGAGCGGCACTCCGGCAAGCCGTCAACGCAGCTTTCGGCAAGGATCAACAATCTCCCCCAACGGGAACAAAAGATTGTCAGCGCCCTTGTGGATGCCCTGGAGGAATATGAAAAGGTCTAAAAAAACCGCCCCTCGCGCTTTGGCGGGGGGCGGGAAAACTACTTTTGGACGTTATGCAAAACTCCGAATGACCTCCAGGAACCGCTCCTTCTTATGCTCCGGAACCTCGGCGGTGACCTGGATGGGGTGGGCCAGGTCCAGGCTTAAAATGCCCATGATGCTCTTTCCGTTGATGACGTACCGCCCGCTGGTCAGGTCAACCTCAAAATCAAATTCCCGCATGGCGGAGGTGAACTCCTGAACCCGCGTCACGTTGGGAAGACGAATGTTTTCTTGGATCATGTCCGTATGCCTCCTATTATCGTTTGTTCTATCACCCTATCATAACAGCAAAAATCCATTCCGTCAATCGCACTTTTCCACAAATTTCTTCCAAAGGAGGTCCCCGCCTGTGAAGCGTTGGACAGTACCGGCCTTTCTCCTCCTCTTTTACGCCTTCCCCTTCGTCTTTCTGGCGATGTACGGGGATTACGCCCTGGGGACGATGGCCTTTTACCTCCCCCTCACCGTGGCCTGGTCGGTCCTCTGCTTCTTTTCGGTCCGCCGGGGCCAGCCCTGGGTGGCCCTGCTGGGGAATCTGGTCAGCTTCCTCTCCTCCCGGGCCTTCCTCCTGGCCATCCAGGGGGAGCGGTGGGAGACCTACTTTAAGCCCTTCACCCCCATGGGCTTCCTCCTGGCCGTCTCCCTCCTGGCCCTGGGGGCCCAGGTGGTGTGGATCTTCTTTGACCGCAAAAAATGTGCGGCATTCTCCAAGTAAAGGAGCCCTGATATGAAAATTGCCTTCTACACCTTCGGCTGTAAGGTGAACCAGTACGAGACCCAGGCCCTGCGCCAGCAGTTCGCCGCCCGGGGATGGGAGGTGCTGGAGTTTTCCCACGATGCCCCCTGGGACGCGGTGGTGGTGAACTCCTGCACCGTTACCGCCGAAGGGGACCGCAAGACCCGGCAGCTCCTCCGCCGCCTCCGCCGGGAAAGACCGGAGGGAGCCATCTGCCTCACCGGCTGCTTCCCCCAGGCCTTCCCCCAGGAGGCCGCCGCCCTTCTGGAGGCCGACGTGGTCACCGGGAGCCGGAACCGCAGGCGGCTGGCGGAGGCCCTGGACCGCTTCCTTGCCACCGGGGAGCGGCTGGTGGAGATCTCCCCCCACCAGCGGGGGGAGGACTTTGAGACCATGCAGGCCGAAGACTTCGGCCGCAGGACCCGGGCCTTTGTCAAAATCGAAGATGGATGTGAAAACTACTGCGCCTACTGCATCATTCCCACCGCCCGGGGCCCGGTTCGGTCCAAGCCCCTGGAGGAGCTTCGGGAGGAACTTACGAGCCTGGCCAAAGCCGGATACCGGGAGGTGGTCCTGGCAGGGATCAACCTTTCCGCCTACGGGCGGGAGCGGGGCCAGCGCCTGGCGGACGCCATCGAGACGGCGGCGGCGGTTCCCGGCATCCAGCGGGTCCGCCTGGGCAGCCTGGAACCGGACGTCATCGGCCCCGAGGACTTCGCCCGGATGGCCGCCACCGGCAAGGTCTGCCCCCAGTTCCACCTTTCCCTCCAGTCGGGGTGCGACGCCACCCTGCAGCGGATGGGCCGGCGGTACGACACCGCCCACTACCTGGCCGCCGTGGAGGAGATCCGGCGGCGGTTCCCCCTGGCGGCCATCACCACCGACCTTATCGTGGGCTTTCCCGGGGAGACCGGGGAGGATTTCGCCGCCAGCGCGGCCTTCGCCCGGCAGGTGGGCTTCGCCCGGATCCACGTTTTCCCCTACAGCAAGCGCCCCGGCACCCGGGCGGCCCAGATGCCGGATCAGGTCCCCCAGGAGGAGAAGAAGCGCCGGGCGGCGGAACTCATCGCCCTGGGGGAGGAGCTTCGGGGGAACTTTTTGGCAAGGATGACCGGCACCACCCAGGAGGTCCTTTTTGAGGAAGGGGGCCCCGAGGGCCAGACCGGCTACACCGGCAACTACACCCCGGTTCGGGTGCTGGCCCTGGAACGGCTCCAGGGTCAGGTGCGCCAGGTGCGCCTCACCGGCAGGGATGGGGACGGCTGCCTGGGGGAACTGGTCCCGGAGGTCACCGGATCCCCAGGGCGATGACCAAAAAGGTCATAAGTCCCATCCCCACCAGGATGGAAAGGGAGGCGGTAAAACCGGAGAGCCCCGGGTCACAGCCGCACTTGTCGGCAAAGGCCACCGAGGCCACCGAGACAGGGGCGAAGAGGACAATGACCATCACCTGGCGGATCTCCAGGGAGAAGGGGGCGCAGAAGTAGAAGAGCAGCGCCTCCCCCGCGGCCAGCAGGTTTCGGGCCAGCACCGTCACCACCCCCCGGCGCAGGTATCCGGGGCGGAGGTTCAGCTCCAGCATCAGGCCGATCATCAGCATGGCCAAAAAGGAGTTGGCCTCGGCCACCGGGGCCAGAAGGTCCACCAGGGTCTGGGGAATGGGGATCCCCGCCAGCCCAACCGCCAGCATCACCAGGTAGACGTCAAAGGCCGCCGAGGTTAGGAGCCGCCGGGCCATCTGCCCCAGGGCAGGCCGGGCGCCCTCCCGGGGGGTCACGGCGTAGACGGCGCCGTTGCACATCAGGGCGTTGCCGATGTCGAAGATACAGGCAGCCCCCACTCCCACCGGCCCCAGAAAGCCCTGGAGATAGGGCATGGTAAAAGCCCCGATGTTGTACCCCGACCAGGTGAGCATGGCAAAGGCCCGCTGGGTTGCGTCCTGCCGCCGGGCGTAGAGCCATCCGGCGGCGGCCCCTGCCACGTTAAGCAGCACCCCCAGCACCGCCAGGAAGAGGAGGGAGGGGGTGAGGTCCAAAGCGGCGAAGTTTCGGATGACGGCGGCGGGAAGGGTGACGTTCATCACCAGCTTGGAGAGCAGCTGGTGGTCCTGGGGCCCAAAGAAGCCGGCACGGCGCAGGAAGAAGCCAAAGAAGATGATAAGGACAAAGGAGGACGCGGTAAGTAGGACCGAGGCCATAACAAAACACCTGCCATATTCTGCGGAAATATTTCTTTTCTGATGGGTAAAAATATGCTATACTGTGACTATAGGATCCATCCGGCTGAGGCGGGAAGCCTTTGGTAATGATAATACAGTTTTCTTCCAATGTAAAGGGGTCCCCCGGGGAAAAGGAGGCGAAGGGCGTGGAATTTCCCAAGCTGCCGATAGCCAACACCATACGCGACCAGGTGTACCAGCTCCTCAAGGAGGAGATCTGCAACGGAAAATACGAGCCGGGGTACTGGCTCCAAGAGAAGGAAGTGGCGGCCCGTCTGCGGGTGAGCCGTTCCCCGGTGCGGGAGGCGCTGCGCCAGCTGACCCGGGACGGATTGGTTCGGGACATCCCCAACAAGGGGGTATTTGTCCGGGAGTTTTCCATCCAGGACATTGAAGATGTTTTCGACCTGCGGATTATGATGGAATCCTTCGCCCTGCTCCACACAAGCCCCAAGCTGGAGGTACCGGCCAAGGAGCGGCTGCTGGAGATGCTAAGGCAGATTGAGCAGGCCCACACCCAGGGGGATCGAAAGGCATACATCACGGCGGACATACAATTCCACCACTATTTGATTGAATTATGCGGGAACACGTTTTTGGTCAAGGCTTACGGGGATGTGTACTCCATGATTAAGCAATTCTGCATTTATTCGCTGATTGATCTCCAGCGGTTTGATGATTCCATGGTGGAGCATCGGGAGATTGTTCACGGGATTGTGACGGGGCAGATGGAGGAAGCGGAGCGATGCAACCGGGTGCATTTAGAGTTGACGAAGCAGAAACTAGCAGAGGTACTAGGTGCCCGGAAACCCTCCCCGGCGGTGGGCTAGCGCCCGCAAGCACCCCCTCCCCGGTGGGCTAGCGCCCACAGGCAGACCCTCCCCGCCGCTCCGCGGCTAAGGGTTGTGCGAAGGCGTAGGTTGTGCCTGGAGTCGAAGGCGGGTTAGCACTTGCAGGCGCGAAACACCGTGAAACGAGCCTAACAAAAAAGGCTGCGTAAAAAGCAGAGAAGCTAAGAAAGGATGGCTTTACATCCTTTCTTAGCTTCTTTTTCTCGAAGTGACAAGTGCGGCCGGAACAGACTTTGCCTAGGACGGCTTGCTTTACTCGATGGACAAAATTTGTCGATTTATACAAGTTTTGTCCAAAACAGGCCCCTAGGGGGACGCTTTTTGAACGGACGGGCCTGGGTTTGGCCTTGTATAGGGGCAGCCGCTAGGTTCTGCTTCTGATTGAAAACGTACTGCCATTTTGTAGGTAGTGGCCCTTTGGGCGTCCCATCTCTGGGTTTTCATTCTTGGGATTGGCAGCGGTTGATGGCTTAACGGCGTTTGCCCTTCCGGCGGACCTCCTTTCTGCCGCTGGGAATTGTCAAGTCAAGTGCAAAGAAATATGGAAGAAAACTTCAAAGGGA
>CAJUFK010000051.1 GCA_910585535.1 uncultured Angelakisella sp.
CCGCGCAAAACACCCCACCGGGGTGTATTTGCGGGGTACTCGATTACAAGGCGTTCGCCTCTTACTTTCTTTTTCTATCGCAAAAAGAAAGTAAGCAAAGAAAAATGCTCCCTCCGGAAAGATGCGAAAGGGATTTCGCCCGTTGCGACGGGCGACCAGGGCGCCGCCCTGGACCTGCAAGCCTTTGAAAAGGCTTGAGCGAAACTTTACACCCTTTGTTACGTAGTCGTTATCCGTGGGTCCTGCCTGGAGTCCAAATGGCGTTCTGTCCGAAGCGCAAAATCGCCCTGCACTACCTGGCAATGGGTGTTACTACCTTCCGCCTTTTGCTGTATCCGACTCCAGGCACAACTTAAGTCCCGGCACAACCCTTAGCCGCGGAGCGGCGGGGAGGGTCTGTTATTGCGGTTTGGTACTTTTTGTGATATACTTTTGCTGTCCCCTGATTTTTGCGGACCCGGATCCCGAACGAAAAGGAGGCCCCTCCTTATGTCCACCCCTTTGGTTACAATCATTATCCCTGTCTATAACGCCGCCCCCCACCTGGCCGCCTGTATTGAAAGCGTCCGCAAACAGACCTATGAGAACTTGGAGATTCTCCTGGTCAATGACGGCAGCGCCGACGTCAGCCTCCCCATCTGCCAAATGTACGCCGGAGTGGACCCGCGTATCCAGGTGATGGACCAGAAGAACAGCGGCGTCTCCGCCACCCGGAACGCCGCCATCGATCGGGCCCGGGGGGAATTCCTCCAGTTTGTGGACGCCGACGACCGGGTTGCTATGGAAGCTACCCAGCTGCTGGTGGAGCGGGCCCTGCGAACCCAGGCGGATATGGTCATCTGCCATTACTACCGGGTCACCGGCAAAAAGCGCAAAAGCGTCCACGGGTTTCTGGAAACGGATAAGATCCTCTCCCAGCGAGAATTTGCCACCCAGCTGATGGAGGAGCCCTCCAGCTTTTATTACGGGGTGATGTGGAACAAGCTGTACCGCACTTCCATCATCCAGAGCCATAACATCCGGTGCAGCGAGGAACTTCAGTGGAGCGAGGACTTCCTCTTTAACCTGGAGTACATCCGCTATTGTCAAACCTTCGCTTCGGTGCAGCTGCCCCTTTATTACTATTATAAGAATAAGAAGGGCATTACCTCCACCAGCTTTGGCCTTACAAAGCTTCCCCGGACCATCGAAACCAAGCTGAACCTCTTTGAGTTTTACAAAGATCTGTATACCGACCTTGGATTATACGAACAGTATAGGCTTCAGATTCACAAGTACCTTTTTGATGTGGCAAGCGACAAGGACTGACAAAAAGGCCCCGCTCCCGGGATAAGCCCGGGGGCGGGGTTTTTTGGGGTTACTGAATACGGATCAAAGAGGGGGGGATCTGGCTCTCCTCGGTGAGGGCCCGGTTGTACCGGGAGAGGAGTTCCAGGGCGTCCAGAAAGGCCCCTATCGATTCGTCGGGAATCTCCCCCCAGAGGACGGCCAGCTGCTGGAAGATGGGCTCCAGGGTCCGGATGTACCGCCGGTAAGCCTCCTTCCCTGCGGGGGAGACCCGGATGATAACATCCTTGCGGTTGCTGCTGGTGTGGTACTTCTCCAGAAAGCCCTTCTCCACCATCTTGGCTACGTTCTTGGAAAAGGAGCTGGGGGAGATCCCCAGGCGGGCGGCAATCTGTGCCATATTCTGACAGCCGTCCTCGTTTTCCAGGATGTACTCCAGGGCCTGAAGCTGAGCAGGGGTGAAGCGCACGCCCTCCCCCAGGTCCACCTCCCGATTGTAGTTCTGGGCATAGGCATTTCCGTACTGGATCAGTTTCTCCATCAGTTCCCGATACTGCCCCATCCATTCCAGCTGCATCCCGCATCCCCCCGCTTTCCTTGTACTATAGTATATCGGATGGCGGGGGGATTTTCAAGCCTTAGAGGGGGAGAAGGGTCGCTGTATTGGCCACCCCCACCACCACCACGATAAGGCAGTTGACCATGGTGCCCAGCCAGACCTTGCCGGTGGCCTGGAAAAGCCGGCGGTTGATGTAGGCCGCCGCCAGAAGGAAGGGGATGAGGGGCAGGGCCAGGAGGGGGTAGAGCCGGTCCGCCTGCCACCGGGCCACCCCGGTGGAAAAGAGGGTTGCGTACTGCACGGCGTTAAGGGCCACGATGCCAAGGACGTTCCCCAGGCCGCAGACCAGGATATTTACCCAGTCCCTCTGTCCGGCCACCCGGTTGACGCTGTTGGTCAGGATGGCGTTGGCGGCAAAGAAGATAAAGTAGAAGGGCAGGTACTCCAGGAGGATGGGCAGCTTATCGGCGGTAAAGCCGCACACCGCCACAAACCAGAAGCGGAAATCGGTGTGGAACAGGTACTCCGCCGCCATGACGAATCCGTAGAAGCCCAGAAAGACCGTGACTGCCAGCCCCAGGGTGAGAAGCAGCTCCCGGACACTGGTCCGGATGCCCCACTGCTCCGGGGTGACCCCGTTCTTCTTGCCAAAGAACCGGTAGGACGCCCAGAAGAGGACCAATCCCACCAGGCCGTTAAAGACCGCCCAGAGGAGAAGGAAATTGTTGGCCTGCTGGGGGAACCATTTGGTGAGACCCATCCCGGCGGTGGCAGGGAAAAGGATCAGGTCCAGCTTGGTCACCGGCATAAACGTAAGCCAGGAGATCACCCAGCTGAGGACCCAGCCGCCCCAGAAGATCCCCTTGGCGGCAGGGGTGGAGAGGGCGGGGAGTTCCGTTGGCGCGGTCCCCGCCAGGGGTGCAAAGACCGGGACCCTTAGGAGGAGCAGGGCCATTGGCGTCACCGCCATCAGCAGGCCGATAAGCCCCAGACCGTTAAAGCACTCCTTCCAAAGCCAAAGCTGGTCGTTTCGGCCCAGGGTGGGGGTCATCTGAAAGGCGGCGGTAAAGAACTCCACATTGTCCCCGGTGCTGACGGTAGAAAAGTGCTGCTGCTGATGGGTGCCGGCGGGGTTGTAAACCACCCGGAGGGTTTTGGCGGCGGCATCCCCGTAGAGGCGGCCCGGTTCCACTGCGGAGACCTTCTCCCCTTCGGCCAGGCCGGAGTTCACCGCAGCCAGGGATTCGTAGCAGTCCCCGGAAAGATCTCCGTTCCCCCGGGTGAGGTCGTAGCAGCCTTCGTCGTACCGGCCGTAGTTGATAGCCAGGTTGGCGTGGATGCCGGAGCAAAGCTCCTCGGTGGAAAGGCGGACATTCCCCGAGGCCAAACCGGCGCAGACCTTGCTTTCCGCCTCTGCTGCGGCCTGTTCCGCCGGGGTGATCTCCGTCCCGCCGTCGGAATCCGGGGCCTTGGCGGCCTCCAGGGCGGCGTAGTACCGCCCGCCGTACTGAGCAAGGGTCATCCACACCGACATCCCGGACATGGAGTGACCCATCACCCCGATCCGAGCGGTGTCCACAAAGTCCAGGCTTTGGCTGGCGAATTCCACCATGGGGACCATCCCCACCCCTTCGGCCATGGTGGATTCGATAACCGAAAGGGAGGAGGAGCTGGACTCCCCGTGGAAGTAGGGATCGATGGCCATTACGGCGATGCCCCGGCGGGACAGTTCAATGGCGGAGCTGTCCTGCATCTCCTTATTGTTCAGGTATCCCGGGGCGGCGATGACCAGGGGGACCTTGTTTTCCGGGGATGCCTCCCGGGGAACAAAAAGGTCCCCGGCAATCCACTTGCCGTTGCCGGTGGGGACGGCAAAGGTGGTGACCCGGACCTTTCCGAAGCCGGTTTGGAGGGCCGAAGCCCCCATGCAGCTGACCAGCATCAGAACTATGGCGATGGCAAAGATCCCAAGGGCCTTTTTTGTTGTGAGGCCCTGGCTGGGGGTGGTAGTCATAAAAACGCACTCCTTCCTTTCTTTTTGGCATACCGAAGAATCCTGGCTATAATTTCTTTTGAAATATTTTTATTTCTTTAGGAAATTATTTCGTTTCAATTATAAATCATCGTGATCTGAAAAAACAATCCGCATTTTCCACAAGAAAAGGCCCGGCATCCTGTGAGAACCTACAAAGCTTTGGTTCCCATCTTGACATCTGCCGCCAAAAGAACCTATACTTGGCAGGAAAGGTCCGTGAAAAGAGCGCAGCTGGGCATCCCCCAAGCCCGCTCTTTTTTCATGAAAACGGGGAGGGCTTCTTTTATGGGCGGCAGAGACTACGATTTGAAAACCATCCTGAACATCCCCCTGTTCGAGGCGCTGCAGGACATCCTGGCCAAGACCACCGGTACCGCCATCATTACCGTGGACTACAAGGGGACCCCTGTTACAAGGCACAGCTGCCGCACCGAGTTTTGCAGCGTCATCCGGGAAAACCCGGTCTCCAGAAAGCGGTGCTTCCGGTGCGACGCCCTGGCGGGGCTGGAGGCGGTGCGCCTCAACCGGCCCTTTATCTACCTTTGCCACTGCGGCATTGTGGACGCGGCGGTGCCGGTTGTAGTGGGGGACCGCTACCTGGGGGCGGTGATGTTTGGGGAGGTGCGCCTTTCGGACAACAGCGCCGACGGGAAGGTGGAGCGGCTGGTGGGGGAGATCACCTCCCTCCGGCGGGAGGACACCGAATGCGCCCGGGCGCTGATGGAAAAGTACGAGCGGATCCCCAAGATGGAGTACAGCCGGGTGGTGGAGATCGCCGAGATGCTGGAGGCCATTGTCCGGTACATCGTCTGCCAGGCCATGGACCGCCACAGCCAGGCCCTGACTTACGAGTGGATGCTCTCCGGCAGCCGGGACCGCCAGCTTTTCCTCCAGGCCCCGGTGGATCTTGGCGACCTGCCACAGCGCGAGGATCCGGAAGATACCCACCGGGAGCTTGCCGGAAGCCCGGTCTATCCCGCCATCCGATACCTGGAAACCCACCGCCAGGAGCGGGTCACCATGGCGGAGATGGCCAAGCTCTGCCACCTGACCCCCAGCTACTTCTGCCGTATCTTTTCCCGGGTCACCGGGGAGACCTTTGTGGATTATGTAAACCGCCAAAAGGTTTCTTGGGCCAAGAAGATGCTTCAGGATCCCAATGTCACCGTCAGCCAGGCCGCCGCCGAGCTGGGGTATCTGGACACCAGTTATTTCATCCGGGTCTTTAAGAAATATGAGGGGGTCACCCCCCTGGTCTACCGCCAGCACAGAAGCCGGTGACCGAAAAAGGGGGCCTTTGCGCGGGGGGCACCGAAAAATAAAATTCTCTATTCTGACTAAATATACAATTTCTTTTTTGTTCAAGATTATTTTTTGTCAAAACTAGATGGCAATATTCTGCTAAAAAGCAAAATAATCCAACAACTTTATCCCGAATCACAAAATTTTTCTGAATTGTCTTTTTCTTCCTTTTTCGATAACATGGAATTGGGCCGCAGAGAATGTGAAAGAGAAGCGGCCGGCACCTGGAAAGGAGAGTAGTGGCATGAAAAAGAAGAAGGACGCGAAGTTTTGGATTGCGATCGCGCTGGTGATCTGTCTCATCAGTTCGGTTGGCGCAGCCATCGCCCAATCGGCGGGGGGAAAGATCCAGTACCACGACGTCACCTTGGTTGGGGACAGCGGCCATGAGCTGGACGCCCTGCTGCTGATCCCGGAAAACGCCACCCCGGAAAATCCCGCCCCGGCTATTGTGTGCAGCCACGGCTGGTACAACAACCGGGAGATGCAGGACCTGAACTATGTGGAATACGCCCGCCGGGGCTTTGTGGTCATGTCCATCAGTATGTACGGCCACGGCGATTCGGACCCCCTGCCCAGCGGCACCTGGTGGGAGGACCAGAACAACGCCAACGGCCTGTATGACGCTGTAAAGTATGTCTCCCGGCTGAACATGGTGGATGCCAGCCGCATTGGCGTCACCGGCCACTCCAACGGCGCCTTGGCAAGCCGGGAAGCCGTTCTCCAGGATGAGGAGGGCCTTATCGCCGCCGCCCTGCTGGTGAGCAACGACGCCGTTTACACCAAGGACGACGTGATCTACAATATGTTCGGCAGCCGCGATGCCGCCATTGTCGCCTGCCAGTACGACGAATTCTTCCATCGGGTGCCCCAGCCTGACGGCACCAGATCCGCTCCCCGGGACTATATCCACCAGACCACCGCCCAGTCCTTCCTCCACTTCGGCAAGGACCCCGCCGGTTTGGAAAAGCGGGACAGCTATACCTACTACACCGAAGCTGTAGATGGCATCGAGGCCATCCGCGCCATCTTTAACCCGCCCATCACCCACCCTTGGGCCCACTTCTCCAAGGGCGTTGTGGAAAACAGCGTGGAGTTCTTTGACAAGGCCCTGGATGCCCCCATCAAGCTGGCCCCCGGCGACCAGCTTTGGCAGGTGAAAGCAGCTTTTAACGGCCTTGGCCTGGTTGGCTTTATGATGTTTGCCATCTACCTGGCCATCGCCCTCAGCGAAACCAAGTTCTTTGCGGCAGTTAAGGGCAAGGGACCGGCAGAGCCTCTCCCCGCCCCCGCCGGCAAGGGAAAAATCTGGTTCTACGGCGGCAGCATCGCCGGAATCGTCTTCTCCCTGGCTTGGTACAGCTTCAGCTACAAGTGGTGCAATGCCAACCGTCCCGCCTTCCTGCCCCAGGCAGCGACCTTCTACATCGGGATGTGGACGGTAATGTGCGGCCTCTTCACCCTGCTGGTACTCTTTATCACCTATAAGAGCTACAGCAAGGGGGCCGGCCTCAATCTCCGGGAGCGCGGTGTCACCATTGGCGGAGCGCGGCTTTGGAAGACCATCCTTCTCTCTGTGGCAGTTGTGGTGGCCTCCTACTCCCTGGTCTTTGTCTCCGACTGGCTGTTCCTCACCGACTACCGCCTGTGGTGCTTTGCCACCCTGCGCGCCTTCAGTCCCAAGCTCATCGGCATCATCCTGCGGTATCTCCCCTTCTGGCTGGTATACTACATTGTTCTTTCTGTCGCCACCAACGGCTTCAACTTTGTGAAGTTCGGCAAGGACGGCTGGGGCAGCACCATCCTTCAGATGTTCTTCGTCTTTATTGGACCGGAGATCTTTATTGCCGCCCAGCTGATCCCCTTCTTCACCACCGGCCATATGCTTTGTGAGTCCACCCCTATCGGCGCCAGCATTACCGCCATCTGGATGTATCCCATCGTTCTCATCCTTCCCCTTGCGGTGTTTGTTTGCAGCAAGATCTACCGCGCCACCAAGAACCCCTATATTGGCGGAATCATTATGGCTATCCTGGCCTGCACCATGTCGGTCACCAATACGCTGACCCTTGGCTAAGGTCATGGCTATAACGGCATAGCCACCCGCTCCCCTGCGCCGCGTTCCCCTTTGTGCGGGAGCGTGGCGCAGGGCGTTCCGGTCTCTGTGCCAAATTCAAAAACTAAAATGAAAGGGGCCGCTTTATGAGCAACCAGTACATCATCGCCCTGGACCAGGGCACCACCAGTTCCCGCGCCATCCTCTTCGACAAGGAACAAAACATTGTAGAACTAGCCCAGAAAGAGTTTACCCAGCACTACCCCCACCCGGGCTGGGTGGAGCATGACCCCATGGAGATCTATTCCTCCCAGTACGGCGTTCTTATGGAGGTGCTGGCAAAAAGCGGCATCGACGCCCGGGAGGTGGCCGGCATCGGCATCACCAACCAGCGCGAGACCACCGTGGTCTGGGAGAAGGAGACCGGGCGGCCTGTCTGCAACGCCGTGGTCTGGCAGTGCCGCCGCACCGCCCCCATCTGCCAGAAGCTGCTGGAGGACGAGGAGCTGACCGCCTACATCAAGGAGAACACCGGTCTTTTGGTGGACGCTTACTTTTCCGCCACCAAGCTGAAGTGGATCCTGGACACCGTTCCCGGGGCCCGGGAGCGGGCGGAGAAGGGGGAACTCCTTTTCGGGACGGTGGACACCTGGCTCATCTGGAAGCTCACCGGGGGACGCGCCCACGTCACCGACTACACCAATGCCAGCCGGACCATGCTGTACAACATCCGGGAGCTGCGGTGGGACGAGAGGATCTGCAAGGCTTTGGACATCCCCATGGGGATGCTGCCGGAAGTCCGGAGCTGCAGCGAGGTCTACGGCACCGCCAACCTCCAGGGGGTGGAGGTTCCGGTATCCGGGTGCGCCGGGGACCAGCAGGCGGCTCTTTTCGGCCAGACCTGCTTTGAGGCGGGGGACGCCAAGAACACCTATGGAACCGGCTGCTTCCTGCTGATGAACACCGGGGAAAAGCTGGTCCAGAGCCGTTCCGGGCTGCTGACCACCATCGCCATGGGGCGTGACGGCAAGGTACAGTATTGCCTGGAGGGAAGTATTTTCGTCGGGGGCGCTGTGGTGCAGTGGCTCCGGGACGAGATGCACCTTATCACCGACAGCAGCGACAGCGAATACTTTGCCACCCGAGTAAAGGACAACGGCGGGGTATACCTGGTTCCGGCCTTTACGGGTCTTGGGGCGCCTCACTGGGATATGTACGCCCGGGGGTCTATTCTGGGTCTGACCCGTGGGACGGGGCGGAACCACATCATTCGGGCGGCGCTGGAGGCCATCGCCTACCAGACCCGGGATGTTCTGGAGGCGATGGAGCGGGACACCGGCATCCACCTAAAGGAGCTTCGGGTGGACGGCGGGGCTTCGGCCAACAACTTCCT
The DNA here is from genome assembly GCA_910585535.1 of uncultured Angelakisella sp. Taxonomy (GTDB): domain Bacteria; phylum Bacillota; class Clostridia; order Oscillospirales; family Ruminococcaceae; genus Angelakisella. The sequence continues at coordinate 8,633 of CAJUFK010000051.1, forward strand.
GATGCAATTCCAGGCGGATATTATGGGCTGCACCATTCGGCGGCCTATGATCCGGGAGACCACGGCTCTTGGGGCGGCGTATCTGGCGGGGCTGGCCACTGGGGTTTGGAAGGATCTGGAGGACATCAAGGCGCAGTGGACACTGGACCGGGTATATCAGCCGGAGATGGCTGGGGAGACACGGGAGAAGCTGCTGGCGGGTTGGCAGAAGGCTGTCCAGCGGGCATCGGGGTGGACCGAGGAGTGAGGCCCAGGGTTGAGCATCAGGTAAAATCCGAGCCAAGGAAAGTTTAGGGCCGCCCTTTGAAAAGGGCGGCCCTAAACTTTACATATTTCGATTACAACCTGGCAAGGGGCGTTACCACCTCTCGCCTATTACAGCTTCCGACTCCAGGCACAACCCAGGTTCCAGCACAACCGTTAGGCGCGGAGCGCCGGGGAGGGTCTGCCTGCGGGTGCTAACCCGCCGGCGGGGAGTGTGTGTGGGCGCAGGGCCGCCGTTAGGTAGCGAAGAATGCTTCGTGGACTACGCGCATGGCACGCAGTCCGTCCTCTCGGTCGATAAGGACCGAAATCTTGATCTCGCTGGTGGCAATCATCTGGATGTTGATGCTGGCTTCGGACAAAGCCTCGAACATCTTGGCCGCTACCCCGTAATTGCTCTCCATCCCGGCGCCTACCACCGATACCTTGGTCACCCCTTCGCAGGAGATCCCCTTGGCCCGGAGGGTGCCCTTCAGCCCCTCCACCACGGCCAGCGCATCCTCCCGCTGGCTGTCTGCCACCGTAAAAGTAATGTCCTTGGTCTCGTTGCGTCCCACCGACTGGAGGATAATATCCACGTTGACCTTTTTGGCCGCCAGGGCCGAGAAGATCTGGAAGGCGATTCCCGGGATGTCCTGAACGCCGATGATGGAAATTCGGGTCACCTCGTCGTCCTTGGCTACCCCCTTGATAAGCATTTTTTCCACTTTCGCCACCTCCTTGATAACTGTCCCCGGCTTCTCCTCCAGGCTGGAAAGGACCTCCAGGGGGACGTTGTATTTCTTGGCCATCTCCACGCTGCGGTTGTGGAGAACCTGGGCTCCCAGGCTGGCAAGCTCCAGCATCTCGTCATAGGTGATCTCACTGAGCTTCCGGGTGCCGGAGACCAGCCGGGGGTCGGCGGTGTACACCCCGTCCACATCGGTGTAGATCTGGCACAGGTCGGCACGGCAGGCGGCGGCGATGGCCACGGCGCTGGTGTCCGAGCCTCCGCGGCCCAGGGTGGTGATGTCGTCGTACCGGTTCAGCCCCTGGAATCCTGCAACGATAACGATGTTCCCCTTGTCCAGCTCGTTCTCGATCCGCTCTGTCTCCACCCGGCGGATCCGGGAGTTGCCGTGGGTGGAATCGGTGACAAAGCCCGCCTGCCAACCGGTGAGGGACTTGGCCGGATAGCCCATGCTCTCCAGGGCCATGGCCAGCAGGGCAATGGAGATCTGCTCTCCGCTGGAAAGCAGGACGTCCATCTCCCTCTTGTTGGCCTTGGGGTTAATCTCCATAGCCTTGGCGATGAGGTCGTCGGTGGTGTCCCCCTGGGCGGAGACCACCACCACGACTTTGTTCCCCTGGTCAAAGACGGTGGCCACCCGGCGTGCTACGTTCAGCACCCGCTGGGCGTCCCGCACCGAGCTTCCGCCAAATTTCTGTACAATAAGACTCATCTTCAGTCCTCCCTAAAAAGGCAGCGGCCTATTCCTCTACGGTCATCCGGGCCCCGGTGTTGTCCGGCTCCAGCAGATGAAGCCGCCAGCCCTGGTACCCCTGGCCGTCCATCCAGCACCGCAGGCGCTGGGTGAAACCGGTGTTTTCCGTCCCGACGATGGCCATTAAGGTGGAACCGGCGCCGCTGATATAGGCGCAGTAGGCCCCAAACTCCAGGGCGCAGTCCATCACCGGCTTGGCCCCGGGGATGAGATCCAGGCGGTAGGGCTGGTGGAGGCGGTCCTGGGCCGCCACCCTCAGGTTCCCGTAGGCCCCACCGGAAAGGGACATAGCCATAAGGGCGGCCCGGCTGAGGTTGAAAACCCCATCCCCCCGGGTAATCTCCTTGGGGAGGGCGGCCCGGGCGGCGCTGGTTTTCAGCTCAAAATCCGGGATGATGGCGGCAAAGCGCAGATCGTCCCGAAGCTGCTGGCGGCAGTAAAAAACCCTGCCGTTTTCAATGGCAGCGGTGACCTGCCCCCCCAGAATGGCCGGGGTGGAGTTGTCCGGGTGTCCCTCCATGGTGGCGGCCATATGGATGATGTCCTCCCGGGAGAGGGGGCTCCCCATCAGGGCGTTGCCCCCCATAAGCCCGGCCACGATACAGGCGGAGCTACTCCCCAGGCCGCGGGCCATGGGGATGGCGTTTTCCTGCTGGATCCTCAGGCCGGGAAGGGGCTTGCCGCAGATGTCAAAAAGGTACTTTACCGTTTTGTAGATAAGGTTGTTCTCGTCCTGGGGGACACGGGTCCCGTCCAGGGAGATCACCTCCACGCCGTCCCGGGGTTCCAGGATGACGCGGTTATACAGCTGGACCGCCAGGCCCAGGGAGTCGAAGCCTGCGCCGATGTTGGCGCTGGTGGCAGGAACCCGGAGATCTACTTTCATCGGTTATCCTCCAGCAAGGTGATACGGGAGAGGATCCTTCCTCCGGCGGCCTGGGCGGCCTGCCCGGCGGCGTCCAGTTCCCCTTGGGTGGCCGGGGCGGTGATCAGGGCGGTCTCCCCTTCCTCCGGTCCATCCAGGAAGCGGCAGCCGGGGTAAAAGGCCTCCAGCTCCTCCCGGTCCATGCCGGACACCCGGAGGAACCGCTGGGCGATGCTCTCCTCCCAGGGCTGGAGTGCCCCCGGCTTCTCCGGGCCCCAGGCCAGGGGACGGCTCCCTGCCGGCTGGGTCAGGGCGGTGACCAGGTCCCCCACCACGGCGGAGGCGGTGGGCAGTTTTCCGGCTCCGGGGCCGTAGAACATCGTCTCCCCCACCATATCCCCGGTAACCCGGACGGCGTTGTATACCCCGCTGACCTGGGAAAGAAGGCAGGAGTTCGGCACCAGCATCGGGGCCACCTCCAGGGCGGCCCTGCCGTCGGCGGCCTGCCGCGCCCTGCCGATAAGCTTCACCGTTCCCCCCCATCGGGCGGCCCAGGCCACGTCGGCGGCGCTGATCCGGGTGATCCCCTGGGTGTGAACCTCCCGGGGGTAGAAATGGCTTCCAAAGGCGATGGAGGCCAGAATGCAGATCTTCCGGCAGGCGTCGTGGCCCTCTACGTCGGCGGTGGGGTCCTGCTCGGCGTACCCCAGCTCCTGGGCCAGGCCCAGGGCCTCCCCAAAGGCCGCTCCCTCTCCGAACATCCGGGTCAGGATGAAGTTGGTGGTGCCGTTAAGGATGCCTGCAACCTCGGTGATATGGTTGGCGGTCAGCGACTCGCGAAGGGGCTGGAGGACCGGAATCCCCCCGCCTACGCTGGCCTCAAAGAGGAAATGGACCCCCTTTTCCGCCGCCAGTGCCAGAAGGATGTCCCCCTTTTCCGCCACCAGCTCTTTGTTGGAGGTGATGACGCTCTTCCCCTGGCGGATGCACTCCGAAAGCCAGGAGAAGGCGGGCTCCACCCCGCCCATGGCCTCCAGGACCACGGAAACCTCCGAATCCTCCAGGATGGGGTGGATGGACTGGACCAGCCGGTCCTCGTAGGGCAGGCCGGGAAAGGCGCGGCGGTCCAGGATGTAGGCGGCTTCCACCGCTTCCCCTGTCTGCCGTTCCAAAAGCCTGCGGTTCTTCATCAGGATTTCTATGACACCGGAGCCCACAACGCCGTGGCCCAGGACTGCGATCTTTTTCACTCTGCTCCCCCATTCTTTTTCCTTTGGTTTGGTTTTGCCCCGCACCCGGGCCTTTACCGGATGCGGGGCAGCGCCAGCTTCACCGGGTGCTGACCAACTGTACGTCCACAACGCCTTCCAGAGTTTTGATCTGGTTGATGATGCCCTCCACCTGGCTGCCTTTTCCCAGACGGGCGGAGATGGAAACAGGGGCCACCCCATCGGCGGGGATGTTCTGATTTACCGTTAGGATGTTGGCTCCTTCCTGGGAGAACCGGTTGATCAGGGTGGAAAGCACCCCCGGCCGGTCCTCCAAATAGACGTTGATGGTAACCACACTTTGGTCGATGTCCTCGTTGTACACAAATACATGGTCCTTGTACTTATAGAGGGCACTTCGGGAGATCCCTGACACCTTGGCGGCCTCGGAAAGGTTTTTCACCTTTCCCACCGCCAGCAGGCGCTTTGCCTCCAGCACCCGGGTGAAGACGCTGGGCAGCATCTCTGCCGACACCAGCAACATTTTGGGAGGGTTCATCCCGATCTTCTCCTTTCCGCTCCAATGGAACAGATGTGGGTATGGCAAATACAAGTTTACCAAATTCCTGCGGGGGGTACAATCCCAATCCGGGAAAAAAATCGGATATTTTCCATCGAATTTTTTTATAATTCGCAGTTATATCCCACGCGCTTCTGATTTCGTCTAATTTTTTGTAATTTCTCCGGTTTTCTTCTCCTTTGTTTCAGGCGGTGGATCCCCTGGCCGGAGGGCCCCTCCCTGTGTGAAAAAAAGGCCGGAGGAAGCGTTTTCTCTCCCTCCGGTCCTGGTTTTTTTGTTTTTCGGGGGCCGGTTTACTCCTCTGTAAGGTCCTCGGCTTCGTCGGTTTCGCCGTCGTAAAGGTCCTCCTCGGCGTCCTCCTCTTCCACACGGTCCTCCAGATCTTCTTCGGTCTCCTCGTCCGCCTCCATCTCCTCTTCCAGGAAATCAGGGCCGGGCTGGGGTTCCTCCTGGACAGAGCCGGCGTCGCCGGTCTCTTCCTCCTCGCTGTAGGAGACAAGGCCGGTGCCGGCGGGGATCAGCTTGCCGATGATGACGTTCTCCTTCAGGCCCTGGAGGGGATCCACCTTGCCCTTGATGGCGGCGTCGGTAAGGACCCGGGTGGTCTCCTGGAAGGAGGCCGCGGACATAAAGGAGTCGGTGGCCAAGCTGGCCTTGGTGATGCCCAGCAGGATGGGCCGGAACTGTGCAGGCTGGCGCTCTCCGCCGTCGGCGGCGTTTTCCTCCGCCAGCCGGGCGTTGCGCCGGTAGACCTCGCTGCGGTCCACCATGGAGCCCTGGATGAGGCCGGTGTCCCCGGGCTCCTCCACCTTTACCTTCTTCATCATCTGCCGGACGATAACCTCGATATGCTTGTCGTCGATGTCCACGCCCTGGCTGCGGTAAACCAGCTGAACCTCCTTGATGAGGTAGTCCTTTACCGCCTGCTCCCCGCTGACCTGGAGGATCTCCCCCGGGTCGGCGGAACCGCCGCCGGTGAGGAAGTCGCCCTTCTTCACCCGGTCGCCGCCTTCTACCAGGAGCTTAGCGTCAAAGGCGATCTGGTACTCGCTGCGCTCCCCGCTTTCGGGGTCCTCCACCACCAGGATCTTCACCTTCTTGGCGTCCTCCCCAATGGAGACCACGCCGTCGTTGTGGGCAATAACGGTGGACTTTTTGGGTCTTCTGGCCTCGAACAGCTCTTCCACGCGGGGAAGACCCTGGGTGATGTCGCTGGCGGAGGCCACGCCGCCGGTGTGGAAGGTACGCATGGTCAGCTGGGTGCCCGGCTCACCGATGGACTGGGCCGCAATGACCCCCACCGCTTCGCCGATGGCCACCGGCTGGGTGGTTGCCAGGTTGGCCCCGTAGCACTTGGCGCAGACACCGTCCTTGGCGCAGCAGTTGATAACCGAGCGGATCTTCACCCGGCGGATGCCGGCGTCTACGATCCGCTTCGCCAGCTCCTCGGTGATCATGGTATCCCGGTCCGCCAGCAGTTCCCCGGTGGCGGGATCCACCACGTCGTCGGAGACGTACCGGCCGGTGAGACGTTCGGCCATCCCCTCGATGACCCGCTGCTCCGACACGCCGTCGCTGCTCTTCTCGGTCTCGGTGATGTCGTAGACCTCGATGCCCTCGTGGGTGCCGCAGTCCTCCTCCCGGATGATGACCTCCTGGGAGACGTCCACCAGGCGGCGGGTGAGGTAACCGGAGTCGGCGGTCCGCAGGGCGGTATCCGCCAGGCCCTTTCGGGCGCCTCGGCTGGAGTTAAAGTATTCCAGGATGTTCAGGCCCTCCCGGTAGTTGGCCCGGATGGGCACCTCGATGGTCTTACCGGAGGTGTTGGCGATGAGGCCGCGCATTCCCGCCAGCTGGCGGATCTGATCGATGGAGCCGCGGGCCCCGGAATCGGCCATCATGTTGATGGGGTTGAGGGGGCTCTGCCTCATGTTGGCTTCCAGGATGACCTTTACCTTTTCGGTGACGTCCTTCCAGACCTCGATGACCTTCTCATACCGGCCCTCACGGCTCAGTTCACCGAACTCGTATTCCAGCTGGATGCCGTCGATCTTTTCCTCTGCGGCCTGGATCAGGTCCCTCTTCTCGGCGGGGATGACGGCGTCGCACACCGCCACGGTGATGCCCGACCGGGTGGAATACTTGTACCCCTGGTTCTTGATGTCGTCCAGCACCTCGCTGGTGCGGGTGGTGCCGTGGACCTTGATGCACCGGTCGATGATCTGGCCCAGGGGCTTTTTCTTGACCAGGAAGTCCACCTCGTAAAGGAAGCGGTTTTCCTCCTTGGAGCGGTCCACAAAGCCCAGGTCCTGGGGGACCGGGACGTTAAAGATCATCCGGCCCACGGTGGTCTTTACCAGGGCGCTTTTCAGCTCCCCGTCCACCACCTTCTGGCGGCGGACCTGGATGGGGGCGTGAAGGCCCACCTCCCCGGACTGGTAGGCCATCAGGGCCTCGTTCTCGTCCCGGAACACCTTGCCGGAGCCCTTTTCGTCCTCCACCACCATGGTGAGGTAGTAGGAGCCCAGCACCATGTCCTGGGAGGGCACCGCCACCGGCTTTCCGTCGGAGGGCTTCAGGAGGTTGTTGGCCGCCAGCATAAGGAACCGGGCCTCGGCCTGGGCCTCGGCGGACAGGGGGACGTGGACGGCCATCTGGTCGCCGTCGAAGTCGGCGTTGAAGGCGGTACACACCAGGGGGTGGAGCTTGATGGCCCGGCCCTCCACCAGCACCGGCTCGAAGGCCTGGATGCCCAGGCGGTGGAGGGTGGGGGCGCGGTTGAGCATGACGGGGTGGTCCTTGATGACCACGTCCAGGGCGTCCCACACCTCGGCCCGGCCCTTATCCACCATCTTCTTGGCGGACTTGATGTTGTTGGCGGCCCCGTCCTCCACCAGCTTCTTCATGATGAAGGGGCGGAACAGCTCCAGGGCCATCTCCTTGGGCAGGCCGCACTGGTAGATTTTCAGCTCCGGGCCCACCACGATGACGGAACGGCCGGAGTAGTCCACCCGCTTGCCCAGCAGGTTCTGGCGGAACCGGCCCTGCTTGCCCTTGAGCATGTCGCTGAGGGACTTCAGCGCCCGGTTGTTGGCCCCTGTGACGGCCCGGCCCCGGCGTCCGTTGTCAATAAGGGCGTCCACGGCCTCCTGCAGCATCCGCTTCTCGTTGCGCACAATGATGTCCGGCGCTTTCAGCTGGATGAGGCGCTTGAGGCGGTTGTTGCGGTTGATGACCCGGCGGTACAGGTCGTTGAGGTCGCTGGTGGCAAACCGTCCGCCGTCCAGCTGTACCATGGGCCGGATCTCCGGGGGGATCACCGGCAGAACGTTGAGGATCATCCATTCCGGCTTGTTGCCGGAGATCCGGAAGGCCTCCACCACCTCCAGCCGTTTCAGAAGCTTGGCCCGCTTCTGGCCGGCGGCCTTTTCCAGGTCGGCCTTGATCTCGGTGGACAGGGCCTCGATGTCCAGCTCCGCCAGCAGCTCCTGGATGGCCTCGGCCCCCATCCCTGCCCGGAACTCGTCCTCATAGGCCTCCCGCATCTCGGCGTACTCCCGCTCGTTGAGGAGGCTGTACTTCTTCAGGCTGGTGATGCCCGGGTCGATGACGATATAGGAGGCGAAGTACAGGACCTTCTCCAGAAGACGGGGGGAGAGGTTCAGCAGCAGGCCCATCCGGGAGGAGGTGCCCTTAAAGTACCAGATGTGGCTCACCGGGGCGGCCAGCTCGATGTGGCCCATCCGCTCCCGGCGGACCTTGGCCTTGGTGATCTCCACGCCGCAGCGGTCGCACACCTTGCCCTTGTACCGGATTTTCTTATACTTGCCGCAGTTACACTCCCAGTCCTTGGTGGGGCCAAAGATTTTTTCGCAGAACAGGCCCTCCTTCTCGGGCTTGAGGGTGCGGTAGTTGATGGTCTCCGGGCGCTTCACCTCGCCGAAGGACCATTCGCGGATCTGCTCGGGGGAGGCGATGCCAATTCGGATCGCGTCAAACTCAGCGTAGCTCATGCTTTGATCTCCTCCCTGTGTCAATTATAGTCGTCTTCGGCAAAGAGGGCGTCCTCAGAGCCCTCCTCAGCCGCTGCAAGGGCCAAATCGTCGTCGTCGCTGTCACCCTTGAAGGTGAAGCCGCCTGCGGAGGCAAAGTCGCTGTCGGCCTGATAGCTGCCGAAGTCGTCCTCCCGCTCGTAGTAGTTGTCCTGGACGGGCTGGTAGGTGTCCTCGTCCTCGTCCTTCAGCTCGATCTCAGCACCGTCCTTGTCCAGCACCTTCATATCCAGACACAGGGACTGGAGCTCTTTAATAAGCACCTTAAAGGACTCGGGCACACCGGGCTTGGGCACGTTCAGGCCCTTGACGATGGCCTCGTAGGTCTTCACACGGCCGGTGACGTCGTCGGACTTCACTGTGAGAATCTCCTGGAGGGTGTAGGCCGCGCCGTAGGCCTCCAGGGCCCACACCTCCATCTCGCCGAAGCGCTGGCCGCCGAACTGGGCCTTGCCGCCCAGGGGCTGCTGGGTGACCAGGGAGTAGGGGCCGGTGGAGCGGGCGTGGATCTTGTCGTCCACCAGGTGGTGGAGCTTCATGAAGTAGACATAGCCCACGGTGACCTTGTTGTCAAAGCGCTCGCCGGTGCGGCCGTCGTAGAGCCAGCTCTTCCCCTCCGGGTCCAGGCCGGCCAGCTGGAGGGCGTCGGCGATGTCCTGCTCGTTGGCCCCGTCGAAGATGGGGGTGGCCACCTTCCAGCCCAGGGTCTTGGCGGCGTAGCCCAGATGGACCTCCAGCACCTGGCCGATGTTCATACGGGAGGGCACGCCCAGGGGGTTCAGCACGATGTCCAGCGGCGTGCCGTCGGGCAGGAAGGGCATATCCTCCTGGGGCAGCACCCGGGAGACGACGCCCTTGTTGCCGTGGCGTCCCGCCATCTTGTCCCCTACGCTGATCTTTCTCTTCTGGGCGATGTAGCACCGCACCACCTCGTTGACGCCGGCGGAAAGCTCGTCGCTGTTCTCGCTGGTAAAGACCTTGACGTCCACGATGATGCCGTACTCGCCGTGGGGCACCTTCAGAGAGGTGTCCCGGACCTCCCGGGCCTTTTCACCGAAGATGGCCCGGAGGAGCCGCTCCTCGGCGTTGAGTTCCGTCTCCCCCTTGGGCGTGACCTTGCCCACCAGGATGTCCCCGGCGTGGACCTCTGCGCCGATGCGGATAATCCCCCGCTCGTCCAGCTCCTTAAGCATATCCTCGCCCACGTTGGGAATGTCCCGGGTGATCTCCTCGGGCCCCAGCTTGGTATCCCGGGCTTCGATCTCGTATTCCTCGATGTGGATGGAGGTATAGACGTCGTTGCGGACCATCTTTTCATTGATGAGAACGGCGTCCTCGTAGTTGTAGCCCTCCCAGGTCATAAAGCCGATGAGGGCATTTTTGCCCAGGGCGATCTCGCCGTTGCTGGTGGCTGCGCCGTCGGCCAGAACGTCCCCGGCCTTGACGCGGTCCCCCTTGCAGACGATGGGCCGCTGGTTGATGCAGGTCCCCTGGTTGGAGCGCAGGAACTTGATGACGTCGTAGCTCACCAGCTCTCCGTCGTCGGTGCGGATGTCCACCCGGGTGGCGTCCACCCGCTCCACGGTGCCGTTGTGCTTGCTGACCACCACAACACCGGAGTCCACAGCGGCCTTGTACTCCATGCCAGTGCCCACAATCGGGGCCTCGGTCCGGAGGAGGGGCACTGCCTGGCGCTGCATATTGGCCCCCATCAGGGCGCGGTTGGCGTCGTCATTTTCCAGGAAGGGAATCATGGCGGTGGCCACCGAGACCACCATCTTGGGGCTGACGTCCATGTAATCCACGTCATTTTTGGACATTTCCGCCACGGTGTCCCGGTAGCGGACGCTGACCTTGCTCCGCAGGAAGTGGCCCTCCTCGTCCAAAGGCTCGTTGGCCTGGGCGACGACGTACTCATCCTCCATGTCGGCGGTCATGTATACCACTTCGTCCAGCACCCGGCCGGTGGCCTTGTCCACCCGGCGGTAGGGGGCTTCGATAAAGCCGTACTGGTTGATCCTGGCAAAGGAGGCCAGGTAGGAGATCAGGCCGATGTTGGGACCTTCCGGGGTCTCAATGGGGCACATCCGGCCGTAGTGGCTGTAGTGGACGTCACGGACCTCCATGCCGGCCCGGTCACGGGAAAGGCCGCCGGGGCCCAGGGCGGAAAGACGCCGCTTGTGGGTCAGCTCCGCCAGGGGGTTGGTCTGGTCCATGAACTGGGAGAGGGGGGAGGACCCGAAGAACTCCTTGATGGCGGCCACCACCGGGCGGATGTTCACCAGGGCCTGGGGGGTGACGGCCTTGCTGTCCTGGGCCTGGGTGGTCATCCGGTCCCGGATGACCCGCTCCATCCGGGCAAAGCCGATGCGGAACTGGTTCTGCAGCAGTTCCCCCACACTGCGGATGCGGCGGTTGCCCAGGTGGTCGATGTCGTCGGTGACGCCAATCCCGTGGTGGAGGCAGCACATATAGTTGATGGAGGCGAAAATATCAAACTTGCGGATATACTTGGGGATCAGCTCGTCGATCCGGGAGGCGATGGCAGACTGGCGCTCCTCGTCTGTTTCGCAGCTCTCCAGGATCTCCCGCAGCACGGGGAAATAAACCTTCTCGTTTACCCCAAGGCCGGTACAGTCAAAGGAGACAAAGTTGCCGATGTCCACCATGGAGTTGGAGAAGATCTTCAGCTCCGGGTCGCCCTTGTCGTTTTCGTCCCGCTCGATCTGAACCCAGGCGGTATCCACCCCCAGGGACTCCAGCCGGTGGGCCTTCTCCCGGCTGATGGTCTCCCCCGCCTCGGCCACGATCTCCCCTGTCAGGGGATCGGCGATGGGCCGGGAAAGGGTCTGGCCGGCCAGGCGGGCGGAAATGGCCAGCTTCTTGTTGTACTTGTAGCGGCCCACCCGGGACAGGTCGTACCGCTGGGGATCAAAGAGGAGCTGGACCAGGTGCTTTACGGCGGAGTCCATGGTAGGAGGTTCCCCGGGACGGAGCTTTCTGTAGACCTCCAGGATGGCCTCGTCGCCGGTCATGTCCAGGTCCTTGGTGGCGATGGTGTTCACCATGTAATCTTCTTTGCCGAAGATCTCGTAGATCTCTTCGTCGCTGCCCAGGGAGGGGGTGAGAGCGTTGGCCACGTCGGCGGCCAATTCCGCCTTGGCCACATCGTCCCGGATCCGGAGGAGGGCCCGGACGAAGGTGGTGATGGGCAGCTTGCGGTTCTTATCGATACGCACGCTGAACACGCCGTTGGAATCGCTGTCGTACTCCAGCCAGGCGCCCCGGTTGGGGATGACGGTGGCCTCAAAGAGCATCCGCCCTGCGGCGTCGGGGTGGCCGGCAAAGTAGACCCCGGGGCTTCTCACCAGCTGGGAGACGATGACCCGCTCCGCGCCGTTGATGATAAAGGTCCCTGCATCGGTCATCAGGGGGAAGTCCCCCATATAGATGTCCTGCTCGGTAAGCTCGTCGGTCTCCTTATTCAGCAGGCTTGCACGGACCCGCATGGGGGCGGCGTAGGTGGCGTCCCGTTCCTTGCATTCGGCGATGGTATACTTCGGTTTGTCATCCAGGCGGTAGCCGATAAACTCCAGGACCAGGTTGCCCTGGTAATCGGTGATCGAGGAAATGTCCCGAAAGACTGCTTTCAGCCCCTCTTCGAGAAACCACCGGTAGGAGTTCTTTTGTACCTCGATGAGGTTGGGCATTTCCAGGACCTCATTGATACGGGCAAAACTCATACGGGTAGTTTTCCCTTGCTGGACAGGCTTTACATTTACCATCCGCTCATTCACTCCGTTCCATCTTTGGGCCGTGGCCAAACAGGGAGGCCGACGCTTTTCGGCGTTTTTCTCCTCTTTTCGGCTCCGGCCTTGTTTACGCCTGGATCCGCCCCTTTGTTGACAGTCCTTTTCTTTGGTTATCTTTGCCAAAAAACGGATGCTGAAATCAGCACTTTTGCATATGCGAAAGCACGGATAGGGCGCAATTAGGCATTGTGATACAGTATTACATTATAAGTCACCCTTGGGGGGCCTGTCAAGGAAATTTTTTGAATTATTTACAGAATTTTTGGCGGTTTTTTTGTGGGAAGTTGTGTATATTTTTGTTTTGGCTCTTGGGGTGTCGAAAATAGGCGGGGGGTTTTGGGGCTGGAGGGGGGTTAGGGCCGCCTGGCGGCGGCCTTTAGATGTCACGGGTCTTGGGGCCTTTGGCCCCAAGCCCCTGTTATTGCCGCCGTCCGCGCAAAACACCCCACTGGGGTGTATTTGCGGGGTACTCGATTACAAGGCGGAAGCCTTCTACTTTCTTTTTCTATCGCAAAAAGAAAGTAGCAAAGCCTCTCCGCGCTAA
>CAJUFK010000052.1 GCA_910585535.1 uncultured Angelakisella sp.
GGGGCCGGGGCGGCTTTCATCATACCATTTTCAACACAAAAAGTAAAGCTTCCTCCCGGATGGCTAAAAGGAGGGGGCCTTGCCCCCTCACCAGCCTGGGACGATCTCAGGCAAAGGTGGGGCTGTCAGGGTCGTTTGCCGGCAGAAGCCCCTTCTCTCCCAGCTCGCTCTCCACCTTGCACCGGTAGCCCTGGAGAAGCTCCACCAGCAGATCGGGGTTCCGTTCCACCGCCTTGCGGTCGGCCTCGGGGTGACGTTCCATATAGCCGTCCACCGCCAGCTCCAGCTCCCCAGGGACATAGAGGGTCTCGTCCAGCCGGTCCCAAGCCTTCAGCTCCTTATACCGCTCCAGGGTCCAGTTGGTGACCAGCTGGGAGACGGTGGTGTGCCAAGCCTTAGCCAGTTCCTTCAGCATCCCGCTAACTTCTTCGTCCACCGAAATATTGATGCGAATTTTAGGCATGATGTTGACCTCCCTTTTGATCGTACTCATATTATACACACGATGTGCGTATTTGTCAAGGGGTTTTAGAACTTTTCTGGAGGTCAAAGCAAAACAAGGTCCTTTATACGCTCCCCCATCCGCTGCGGAGCGTGCGCCTATGGCACTGGCCCGCCTAGTCCAAAAATTCTGCCAAACACCGGCGGTAGGCCGCCACCGGATCCGCCGCCCCAGTGATGGGCCGGCCTACAACGATGTAATCCGAACCGATCTCCTTGGCCTGGGCCGGGGTCATCACCCGCTTTTGGTCCCCGGTATCCCCGTCGGCAAACCGCACCCCAGGCGTCACGGTAAGGAACTCCTTTCCGCAGGCCTCTTTCACCTCGGCGGACTCCCGGGGGGAACAGACCACCCCATCCAGCCCGGCCTCCCTGGCCTTTTGGGCGTAGTGGCGCACCACCTTTTCTATGGGCTCCCGGATGAGCAGGTCCTCCTCCATGCTCTGCTGGTCGGTGGAGGTGAGCTGGGTCACGGCGATGAGGAGAGGCCGGGTCCCATCGGGCCGGGTGAGCCCCTCCAGGGCCGCCTTCATCATGGCCACCGTCCCTGCGGCGTGGAGGTTGCAGAGGTCCACGTCCAGACCGGACAGCACCCGCATGGCCTTCATCACGGTGTTAGGGATGTCGTGAAGCTTCAGATCCAGAAAAATCTTGTGACCCCGGGCTTTGATCTCCCGGACGATCTCCGGGCCCTCGGCGTAAAACAGTTCCATGCCGATCTTGACAAAGGGCTTTCTCTCCTCCCCGGCGAACCGGTTCAGAAAGGCCAGGACCTCCTGGCGGCTGGGAAAATCGCAGGCGATAATGACGTCTTTACCCATGGTGGGCACCTCCTATAATTTCTCTCAGCGATACGATTCCGTATTCCTCCATCACCTGGGGCAGTTCCCCGATGATCTTCTCACAGGCCCAGGGGTCGATGAGATTGACGGTTCCCACCTGGACGGCGCTGGCCCCGGCCAGCATCATCTCGATGACATCCCGGGCGCTCCGCACCCCGCCCATGCCGATAATGGGGATCCCAACCGCCTCATAGACCTGCCAAACCATCCGCAGGGCCACCGGGAAGATCCCCTCACCGGAGTATCCCCCCATTCGGTTGGCGATCACCGGCTTTCGTGTTCGCAGGTCGATCCGCATTCCAAGCAGGGTGTTGATAAGGCTGAGGCCGTCCGCCCCCGCCTCCTCGCAGGCCTTGGCAATGGGGACAATATCGGTGACATTGGGGCTGAGTTTGATGTACACAGGCTTGCCGGTCACCGCCTTCACCGCCCGGGTCACCTGGGCGGCGGCTTCCGGGCTGACCCCAAAGGTCATGCCGCCGTGGTCCACGTTGGGGCAGCTGACGTTCACCTCCAGCATCCCCACCTGATCGCAGGCATCCAGCTTCCGGCAGGTCTCGGCGTAGTCCTCCACCGAAAAGCCCCCCACGTTGGCGATGACCTTCTTGTGGAAATATTCCGCCATCTCCGGCAGCTCCACCGCCAGGACGTGATCCACCCCGGGGTTTTGCAGCCCCACCGAATTGATGATCCCGGCGGGACATTCGGCGATACGGGGGGTTGGATTGCCAAAACGGGGTTCCCGGGTGGTGCCCTTAAAGGAGAAGGTCCCCAGGCAGTTGATGTCGTAACACTGGGCGAACTCCTTGCCGTAGCCGAAGGTGCCGCTGGCGGGGATAACGGGGTTGTCCAGCTCCCAGCCGGAGAGGGTCACTTTTGTGTCTGCCACAGGATCTCCCCCCTTTCCAGCACCGGTCCGTCGGCACAGATCCGCTTGCTTCCGTTTTTGGTCATGACAGAACAGCCCATACAGGCTCCGAAGCCGCAGCCCATCCGCTCCTCAAAGCTAAGCTGGCCGCCTGTCTCTGCCGCCCCGTCCACCGCCCGGAGCATGGGCAGGGGGCCGCAGGCGTAAAGGTAGGTATACCGAAGCTCCGGCATCACCTGGGTGACAAAGCCGCGGACCCCGGCGGAGCCGTCCTCGGTGGCGATGTGGACCTCCGCCCCCAGGGCGGCGAAGTCCTGGGCCAGGAGGACATCCCCCCCGGTCCGAAAGCCCAAAAGGACCACCGGCTTTTTCCCCTCCTCCCGGAGGACCCGGCAGAGGCCGTAGAGGGGGGGCGTTCCCACCCCGCCCCCGACAAGGAGGGGGCGCTCCCCGCTTTTTGCGGTGTCAAAGCCGTTGCCCAGGCCCATCAGGGTGTCAATCCCCGCCCCTGGGGCGATGGTGGTCATGGCCTTGGTGCCCTCCCCTACCACCTTGTACAGAAGGGTCACCTCCCCCTCCCGCCAGTCGCAGACCGAAATGGGACGGCGCAGGGTAAAGCCGGGGATGAGCAGGTTCAGAAACTGCCCCGGTCTTTTGATCTCCCCAGTGTCCCCGGCAAGAACCATCCGGTAAACATCCCCGGTAAGGGGAACGTTTTCCCGGACCGTCAAAATGGTTGGCTTCACAGAATGGCCTCCTTTCCTTTAGCCGTCGATGGTGGAAATTTCCATGGTGATCTCCTCCAGCACGTCCAGCAGCACCCGCACCGTATCCAAGGCGGTGAAGATGGTGACCCCGTTTTCCACGGCGCAGCGGCGGATGAGAAGGCCGTCGCTTTCGGTGGCGCCGCCGGAACTGTAATCCCGGGTGTTGATAACGTAATTGACGTACCCTTGGCGGATGGACTGGAAGATCTCCTCGCTTTGTTCGCTGATCTTTTTCTTTACCCGGGTGCGAATGCCGTTTTTCCGCAGGAAGGCGGCGGTGCCGCTGGTGGCCTCGATGTTGAAGCCCATATGGTAGAACCGCTGGATCAGGGGCAGGGCCTCCTCCTTGTCCTTGTCCGCCACCGTGACGAAAAGGGTCCCGTAGTTCACCACCTGCATCCCGGAGGCCTGGAGGGCCTTGTACAAAGCCCGGGTCATCTTGCGGTCGTAGCCAATGGCTTCCCCGGTGGATTTCATCTCCGGGGAAAGGTAGGCGTCCATCCCCCGAAGCTTTCCGAAGGAGAAAGCCGGGACCTTGACGTACCACCGGTCCTTGTCACCGGGGTACAGCTGGGGGATGCCCTGGTCCCGGAGGCTCTTCCCCAGGATGACCAGGGTCCCGATGTCCGCCAGGCTCCAGCCCGTTGCCTTGGAGAGGAAGGGGACGGTGCGGGAAGACCGGGGGTTTACCTCGATGACATAAACGTTGTCCGCCTTGTCCACGATGAACTGGATGTTGTACAGCCCCCGGATACCGATGCCCAGACCAAGCCGCTTTGTATAGTCCAAAACGGTGTCCCGGACCTTTTGGGAGAGGGAGAAGGCGGGGTAGACGCTGATGGAATCCCCGGAGTGGATGCCGGTGCGCTCCACCAGCTCCATAATGCCGGGGACAAAGACATCCTCTCCGTCGCAGACGGCGTCCACCTCCACCTCCCGGCCCACGACGTACTTGTCCACCAGCACCGGGCGGTCCTCGTCGATCTCTACGGCGGTGCGGAGGTATTGGCGCAGCTGGCCCTCGTTGGCTACGATCTGCATGGCACGGCCCCCCAGAACAAAGGAAGGACGCACCAAAACGGGGTACCCGATCTCCTGGGCGGCCAGGACGCCGTCCTCCACCTGGGTCACCGCCCGGCCCTGGGGCTGGGGGATCCGGAGGGTGGAGAGGACCTTCTCGAAGGAATCCCGGTTCTCCGCCCGGTCGATGGCCTGGCAGCTGGTGCCGATAAGGGGCACCCCCCGGCGGAGAAGGGGCTCCGCCAGGTTGATGGCGGTCTGTCCCCCCAGGGAGGTGATGACCCCATAAGGCTTTTCCAGGCGGACGATGTTGCAGACGTCCTCCACCGTCAGGGGCTCGAAGTACAGCTTGTCGGAGCAGGTGTAGTCGGTGGAGACGGTTTCCGGGTTGTTGTTGATGATAATAGCTTCATAGCCGTTCTGTTTAATGGTCATTACGGCGTGGACGGTGGAGTAATCGAACTCCACCCCCTGGCCGATGCGGATGGGGCCGGACCCCAGGACGATGATCTTCTTCCGGTCGGTGACCACCGACTCGTTTTCCCCGGCATAGGTGG
This sequence comes from uncultured Angelakisella sp., assembly GCA_910585535.1. Classification (GTDB taxonomy): domain Bacteria; phylum Bacillota; class Clostridia; order Oscillospirales; family Ruminococcaceae; genus Angelakisella. Next base: position 4,556 of record CAJUFK010000052.1, read on the forward strand.
AGTAGAAGTAAGGGATGTAAGACTCGAACTCCGAGGCGCAGGTGTCGATCATCTTGTAGTCGGGGAAGATGTCCTCCCGCTCCCGCATGGCCCAGACTTCGTCCTCAGTTGTGTTCCAAAGGCTGGCGACAGCCTTGTCACAGAAACCGTACTTTTTGGCCAGAAGGAGGACCTCCCGGTCAAAGGGAGCGGCTTTGATCTCCCCCTCCAGCTGGATGATATGCCGCAGCTTTTCGATAAACAGAAGGTCGATCTGGGTGATCTGGCAGATGACGTCCACATCCACCTCCCGGCGAAGCAGTTCCCCGATGGCGTAGATTCGGTCGTCGGTCCCCACCCCGATGTACTGAAACAGTTCTTCGGTCCCCATGCTGTCAAACTTCTTCATATGCAGGTGCCAGACCCCGATCTCCAGGGAGCGAATGGCCTTGAGGAGGCTTTCCTCGATGGTACGGCCAACGCTCATCACCTCGCCGGTGGCCTTCATCTGGGTGGAAAGGCTGTTGCTGGCGTCGGCGAACTTATCAAAGGGGAACCGGGGCATCTTGGTGACCACGTAGTCCAGGGCCGGCTCGAAGCTGGCGGGGGTGTTTGCAATGCGGATCTCGTCCAGGGTCATCCCCACGGCGATCTTGGCCGACACCCGGGCGATGGGGTAGCCGCTGGCCTTGCTGGCCAGGGCGGAGGACCGGGAGACCCGGGGGTTTACCTCGATGACATAGTACCGGAAGGACTGGGGATCCAGGGCGAACTGGACGTTGCAGCCCCCTTCGATCTTCAGCGCCCGGATGATCCGCAGGGCGCTGTCCCGGAGAAGGTGGTACTCCTTGTTGGTCAGGGTCTGGCTTGGGCAGACCACAATGGAATCCCCGGTGTGGATCCCCACAGGGTCCAGGTTTTCCATGTTGCAGATGGCGATGGCGGTGTCGTTTTTGTCCCGCATCACCTCGTATTCGATCTCCTTGTACCCCTTGATGCTCTTTTCCACCAAGACCTGGTGGACCGGGGAAAGCTTCAGGGCGTTCTTCATGATCTCCCGCAGCTCCTCCGGGGTGTCGGCAAAGCCGCCTCCGGTTCCGCCCAGGGTAAAGGCGGGGCGCAGCACCACCGGATAACCGATCCGCTCTGCGGCATCCTCCGCTTCGGGGATGGTGGTGGCGATCTCCGAGGGACAGACCGGCTCCCCGATTTCCTGGCAGAGTTCCTTGAATAGCTCCCGGTCCTCGGCCCGCTCGATGCTGGCGGAGGAGGTGCCCAGCAGCTCCACCTGGCACTCCCGAAGGACCCCCTTCTTCTCCAGCTGCATGGCCAGGTTCAGCCCGGTTTGTCCCCCGATGCCGGGGACGATGGCGTCGGGCCGTTCGTGGCGGATAATCTTGGCCACATACTCCAGGGTGAGGGGTTCCATGTAAATCCGGTCGGCAATGGCCCGGTCGGTCATAATGGTGGCAGGATTGGAGTTTGCCAGCACCACCTCATAGCCTTCTTCCTTAAGGGCCAGGCAGGCCTGGGTTCCGGCGTAGTCGAATTCGGCGGCCTGTCCAATGACAATGGGACCGCTGCCGATGACCATAATCTTGCGGAGGTCAGTTCTTTTGGGCATAGGGAAGCCTCCTTTCCTTCTTTTCCGCCGCCATCAGGGCGATAAACTGGTCAAACAGGTAACCGCTGTCCTGGGGGCCGGGGGCGCTTTCCGGGTGGTACTGCACCGAGAACACCTTGTCCCGGGTGCAGCAGACCCCTTCCACCGTGCCGTCCAGAAGGTTCTGGTGGGTCAGTTCCAGCCCCGTCCCTCGAAGGGACCGGGCGTCCACGGCGTAGCTGTGGTTCTGGGAGGTGATCTCCACCTTGCCGGTGAGGAGGTTCTTTACCGGGTGGTTGCCCCCTCTGTGGCCGAACTTCAGCTTATAGGTCCGTCCGCCGTAGGCCAGGGAGATGATCTGGTGCCCCAGGCAGATGCCGAATACCGGCAGCTTTCCCCGCACCTCCCGCAGGAGGTCGATAACCGGCAGGGCGTCCTCCGGGTCCCCGGGGCCGTTGGAGAGAAAGAGGCCATCGGGCTTCATCTCCAGTACCGTCCTGGCGTCGGTATTCCACGGCACCACGGTGACATTGCATCCCCGGGCGTTAAGAGAACGGACGATGTTCAGCTTGATGCCGCAGTCCACCGCCACCACGTTGTACAGGTGGTCCGGAGTGCGGGCAAACCACCGCTTGCGGCAGCTTACCCGGCTGATGGCGTCCCGGGGAACCGGAGTCTCCTTGATGATACGCACTCCCTCTTCGGCTGGGGTATCCGCGCCGGTGAGAAGGACCCGGCGGCTCCCCAGATCCCGGATGCTCCGGGTCAGCTTCCGGGTATCCATTCCCTCGATGCCGGGGATGCCGTACTCCTCCAGGATCTCCGAAAGGGTCTTGGTGCAGCGGAAGTTGGAGGGAAGGTCGTTGTACTCCCCCACCACCAGGGCCCCGATGGTAGGCACCCGGGTCTCGAAGTCCTCGTCCGTTATACCGTAGTTGCCAATCAGGGGGTAGGTCATCACCACCGCCTGGTCGGTGTAGGAGGGGTCGGAGACAATCTCCTGATACCCCACCATAGAGGTGTTAAAAACGATCTCGCAGACGGCGTTTTCTCTGGCTCCGAAGCCGTAGCCAAGGTACTCTTCCCCATCCTCCAGGATCAGCTTGCGGTCATATGGTCTCATAGGCTGTTTCCTCCCTTTCATACAAATCGCTGACTAAAAGCCGGCGGTCTCCACGCTGCCCGTCGGGTCTGCCAAGGGCCGGGAAAAACCGGTTTTTATGTATCGCCTGATCTTCCTTGGTTTTTCCCTTCGTAGGTCTTTCCGTTCCAATGCGTCAGTTCCCACCGGCCGTACAAGGTCTCCCCGGCAAAGGGGGTGCTGCGGCCCTTGGTGGCGAAGGTCTCCGGATCCACGGCAAAGGGCGTTTCCACCTCAAAGACGGTGTACCCGGGGTCATCGGGGATGGAGAACCGCCGCCGGGGGTTGTCGCTGAGGAGCCGGGACAGCTGCTCTATGGTCAGGATGCCGGGGCGGACCAGATAGCTGTAAAGGACCGGAAAGGCGGTTTCCAGCCCCACCACCCCCATCAGGCTTTTTTCCAGCCCCCGGCTTTTTTCCTCCGCCGAATGGGGGGCGTGGTCGGTGGCGATCATATCAATGGTTCCGTCCAGCAGTCCGGCGATCAGGGCCTCCCGGTCCTCCTTCCCCCGGAGGGGCGGGTTCATCTTAAAGCGGCCCTCCTCCTGAAGGTCTTCGTCGCAGAGGGCCAGATAGTGGGGGGCGGTTTCACAGGTGACGTTCACTCCAGCCGCCTTGGCCTGGCGGATTAGGGCGACGCTTTCCCTGGCGGAGACATGGCAGACATGATAGGGGCATCCGGTCTCCGCCGCCAGGTCCAGGTCCCGCTGGATCTGACGCCATTCGCTTTCGCTGGAGATGCCCCGGTGGCCGTGGGCCCGGGCGTAGGCCCCGTCATGGATGTACCCCCCATGGAGAAGGCTGTTGTCCTCGCAGTGGGCGGCAAGGACCTTTCCCATCCCTAGGCGCTTTACCTCTGTCATGGCCCGGCGCATCATCTCCCCGCTTTGGACCCCGCGGCCGTCATCGGAGTACCCGCAGATCAGGGGGGAATGGATCCCTGCAAGGTCGGCCAGCTCTTCCCCCCGTTCCCCCCGGGTGATGGCCCCATAGGGATATACCGGAATCAGGGCATTCCGGTCGATCAGCTCCAGCTGGACACGAAGGTTCTCCGGGCTGTCGGGCACCGGGTCCAGGTTGGGCATGGTGCAGACGGCGGTATATCCCCCCCGGACCGCCGCCATGGTTCCGGTGCCAATGGTCTCCTTATAAGAATACCCCGGCTCTCGGAAATGCACATGCACATCACAAAAGCCGGGGAAAACAACATAAGGACCAAAAGAAACGGGAACACGGCCACCGCCGGAAAGAAACTGGCGAATGGCGGCTTCCCGCTGGGTATTGGGGTGGTTCATCGGGTTGTTGTTCAAGCTGCTCCCCCTTTCTGTGCTGCGGACCGAAGTCCATAAAAAAGGCTTACCGGTTGGTAAGCGGTTTGCCTGTCGGCTGGCATTTCTGCTAGTTTACCACGGGAGAACAGGGTTGTCAAGTGGAGAGAGTGGGATTTTTTGCACAAAGATGGAGGTGAAGCGGGGCTGGATTTATCAGCTTTGGGCCAGCAGTGCTTTTTCAATCTTCAAAACATCCGGGAAGATTATCTTTTTGCCGTTTCGCTGTAAAGCCAGTACACGGTTTGCCTTGGCAAGAATGCGTGATTCCAAAACTCCGTCAATACGCACGGGATCTCCAGTCCGTTTTTCAATATACTCTTTCTCTATGTACTTCGGTGTAACCGGACACATATTTTGGATCAGGAAGGCTTTTTCGTAACCCAGCACCTCACCAAACTCTATTGTATCACACTTTCCATATCGCTGTATCTTATGCTGATAGATCCTCCGAAACTTTTCCACCTGGGAGGTAAAGGGGATCATCCAAAAAATACCAGTGCGGAGTTCTTTGAAAGCATAGAAAAGCGGTCTGTTGGTTCCTCCCATCAAAAACTTATCCGGAAAATCGAGGAAATACTGATCTTTGATAAAATAAAAATGCCCACAATCCACGGTCTTTTCACCTCTTGAAAAGAACCCCACCCGTGTAAACGAATGAGGTTCTACACATTTGCACTCGGCCACTTTTCAGTCGCTTGCCGAGGAGCGACAAACATTTGCACTCGGCCACTTTTCAGTCGCTTGCCGAGGAGCGACAAACATTTTAAGAAGGATTTTCTCCTTCACCTTTATTATATCCAACAAAATGCCGCTTTGCAACATCTTTGTTTGTACTTTCTTATTTTCTCCGTTTTACACAAATCGACAAAAATTACACATCTGCCTCAATCTCTGCGCCAAGCACCACAAAGCGGCCGTCCTCCCCTTGGTAGCTGCAGGTGGAAAGCAGCGCCAGCCTGGTCCCAAACTCCGGTTGGAAGGACATCGGCCACAGCGACCGCTCCCCCGCCTTCTCCAGGTACTGGGCGAAGGTCTCCGGATGGGTCAGATCCACGTACTGGTAGGGAAACGCCTCCTCTTCCTCCGCCGCGCAGTAAAAGGCCGCAATAACCCGGTATTCCCGCTCCTCTGTCAGGGTATCCAGACGGAAAACAGGGTGAGCCTTGGCGTAGTCCTCCTGGGCATAGGCGGTCAGTCCCCCGAACATGGTCCCGTTCTTCATGTTGTGGCCGTAAACGATGACGTTGCTCCCGTCTGGGGAGCTGCCGTCCCCGATAAAGAGGCTCCCGCTGATGGCGTAGCTGCCGTCAAAGGCCATTCGCAGATACTTTTCCGGGTCCTCCGGGGTGTACATCACCGGGCAGTCCAGGGCAGTTTCCGGGAAGGAAAGCCATCCTGCCAGGTCGTTGTTCTGCTGGTAAAGGGCGTCGTACCGGGTCAGCCGGCCGCTGGAAGCGTACTTTTCCCCATCGGAAAGCTGCCGGACCTGCTGGAGAAGCGCCCGGTTGGCCTGGTCCTCCCGGTAGGACTGAAACGCACTGGAGGCGGCCCTCCCTGCCGAAAAGAGAAAGCCCAGGATACAAAAGACCAGGGCGGCCTGCCAAAACTGAAGCTTTTTCATCATTTGTTCCTCCCAAAGAAGCCGGTGAGTCCATGCCCCACCGGCTTCTTATGGTATCGTTCAATTACTCTTCCTTTTTCTTTTTCCGCCAGCGGTAGTAGAGGATTGCGGCAATTCCGGCCAGGAAGGCCAGAGAGAGGAAGGTCCATCCGCCGGTCTCGGTGATGTCCCCGGTGTCCGGGGTCTTTCTGGGGGTAACCGGCGGCGGATCGCCGGGGTCCGGATCGTCGCCGTCATCGTCGTCATCGCCGGGGTCATCCGGGGGCTCCCGGTGGTTTTCAAAGAGAGCTTCCGGGGTGCTGTCGGCGGTGAGATCGTTCCCAACCGTTCCGGTGGTGGTGGTTCGGTAGCCGTCCTGGTTAGCCTCCTGCTCCACAACGGTATAGGAGGTGCCAATGGGCAGGCCCTGGATGGTCACCGACTGGCCGTCCCGAAGGGTGATGGTCTCTCCGCTCTTAACACCGCCAGTTTTACTTCCCGTAAAGGGGTATCTTCCGGAAAGATCTTTGCCGTTCTTATCCCGGATCGTAACGGTGAAGTGGAAATCCTTCTCCTTTTCTCCGGTGCTGCCGGTAACGGTCTTGCGGATGGCGAAGGAGGCAAAGGGGGTCTTGCTGTTGATAAAGGGCAGTATTATCTCGGGATCTTCCCGGGTAATCTGGCCGGTGGCGGTCAGACCGGGGGAGGTATAAGGGAACTCGTTGTCCTTTGCCTCGGTGACGGTATACCGGGTCCCATAGGGCAGGCCGCGAATGATGATCTCCTCGTCGTGATGGAGGGGCATCGTTTCCCCGCTTTGTATGGTCCCTTCCTTGTCGGTGCCGTAGAAGTGGAAGTCCTCGGCTAACGGCAGGCCGTTGGCGTCGGTAAAGGAGATTGTGAACTGGAAGTTTTTGGTATAATCCCCGGCGTCCAAATTTTCCCCTATAATCCGCTTGCTGATACGCAGACTTCCCTTTTCGGCGTCATCGGGCTTTTTGTCAGTGATGACCACGATATTGAGCAGGCTGAAGATGTTGGTCAGGTCGGTGCTGTAAAGATTTTCCCATCTTCCGGCGAACTCCTCGTCCAAATAAGGCGCCTGGCCTTCCTTGGTGTTCTGGCGGACCCGGGCCCGGAGGAATCCGGTGTCGGTGGTGAAGAAGGGCTCCACCACATCGCCGCCATCCTGGTCGTGGAGGCCGTAATCCACCACAGCATTCAGCTTATAGTGGAGGTTCATGGCGCGGTTTATCTGGGGGGTGTCGTCCAGGTAAAGATCCTGCCAGCCGTGGATGTCGAACCTTCCGGAGGGCTGGGTTTGGGCAAAGGCGGTAATATCCCGCAGGGTGATATTGATGTCCTCGTCCTGGGCGTACTTTGCCATGGTTTGGTTCAGCTTACCCACACCGGCCATCACGCTGACCCCATCCTCCAGGGTGCCGGCGTCGGCATAAATGGAGTAGTAACCCACTTCGATGGGAACAACGGTGGGGTTAAGCTGGTACCCGGCAGGGGATTCCAGCTCCTTGAGGTAAAAACGGGCGTCATTGTACTCATCTTCCATGTCGCCCTCTACCACCCAGATCATCTTGGCCAGCCCCTTTTCCCGGGCGGTGTTGTCCACATAAGGGGCGAAGATCAGATTGCCGTCTCCATCTGTCTCTCCGATCTCGGATACCTGGTCCGTACAGGCCGGGTCCTTGTAGATGGCGAACTTTGCCCCTTCCACCGGCTGGTTGTTCTGGTCGATCTTGCGGACACGAAGTTCCCGCCGCTCGTTGGGGATATAGATCAGGGAGCGGAAGCTGCGGCTGAACTGATCCACATTGAGGAAGCTGAAGGTTTTCCCGCTGCCGGTGGTCTCGGTGGAATCGGTGGTCAAAAGGGTGCTGGCTACCTCGGAAACCGCTTGTTTCAGGTCTTTGCCCCCTCGGACCTGGTCCAGGATATACAGGCCCAGCGCCTCATAACGCGCCTGAGCATCGGCGGGATTATTGCCCGGCCCAAGCAGGGCTTCCAACCCCTGGGGGACGATTACGCCAAATACTATCTGCATATCCCCATCGGCGTTATTCAGGCGGTAGCGGTTGGCCACGCCGGGGAGATCTCCAAGTCTGCCGGTAAGCCGGCCCTCGTCGTTGCTCCAGCCCATGGTCCAGGCAGGATAGTTGGAATCGGCGGCGCTGCTGTAGGCGCACTGGTAGAGGGCGGCTTCCAAAACCGCCTGCCGCCAGCTTTCGGCTGTTACCTGCTCTGTCTTGATAACGTTAAAGCCGTCAATGTTGTTTCCGTAGATGGTATTCCAGTTGCTGCCCTCGGCATTTTCCAGCATGGGAACGGCCAGGATCAGGCCGTCGTGCTGAACCGACAGAGATACCGGCTTGCTGTCATCAGGGGTGATAGCGCCCGTAGCGGCGTCAAAGTAGCCGTAGGTAATGGTGCTGTTCCCCTGGATGTTATCCACAAAGCTGGCGTAGGCGCCGGAGGTCCAGCGGTTGGCGACGGTAAGCATCGTCATATCCGGGGAAAATTCCAGGGCGATGTCCAGGGGCGGGGTGCGGTAACCGTCGGGGACCTTGCTTTCATGGAGGACATAGTAGACCCCCTTGTTGGGGTCGCCGTCCGGCAGATCGCCCTTGTAGCGGTCGCTGAAATTGAAGGGGGGTGACGATCCGTCCCTTTCCCCACCCTCTCGGATGGTCTTGTCTTCAAAATTCGCCGTGCCGTCCTCACCAGTGGTTAGGGTAGTCAGGGAATTGCTGTCCATCTGCCGCTGGATAAAGTAATGGTAAGGCGGCTGAAGATTTCCGGTGATGCCCCGCACGTTGTTGCATTCGATGTACCCCGCTTCTCTCCGCTCCTGGGCGTTCATCTTTTCTACCCTGTTAAATTCATCGGAGCCGTCCGCGACCCTTCGGGCGGGGTAAAGTTCAAATTCCACGTTCTTCAGGCTCTGACCGTTTTGGTCCACCTTGCGGATCTGCTGGTAAAGCAGGGGCTGGAGGTTGAACCGCAGGGCCAGGCTGGAGTCGTAGTTGCCCCGCTCCATGTAGAACATTTTAAGGGTGTGGCTGGTGTTGCTGGCAAAGGTATCGCCGTTCCAGCGGGTGCTGTCTGTTGCGCCTGCCGCTTCAAACTGCTTGAGTAGAGTGGTTTCGATGACAGGGCGGGGGCCGCCGTCCGCCTTGGCGGTTCTGTCATTCTCGATCTGCTCTTCTGTCGGGATCCCGTTGGTATAAAAAGAACGCCCGACAAGAACTTCCCCTGTAGCAAAATTGATTTTACCATAAAGCTCGCTATGTACGCCGCCGATGTCCAAAACCAAAACATCGTCGACAAACACCCAAACGTCATCGTCTCCGGAAAACTCGAATGTCATATCCTTTGCATTACTTCCGGAGTTGATCTGACCATTCAACGGCTGTCGGAAAGTAGTCTCTACGGTCATACCAAGGTAATGATTTATTAGACCAGTTCCCGCTCCTTTTCCTCCGTCCTCTAAAGGCGAATTGGCATCTGGGGCAGGGCTGAATACTAAATCGGGGGATGTAAATGGAAAGAAATTACCTATACTCCCTTTTCCATCTGTGCGGACTGTCGCCGCCGCGTCAAAGAGAACAAACTTGTTTTCTTGTTCGTGATAATAGGCGTAGTTTTTCCGCATATCGTAATAGTAGTATCCATTTTCATCCAGTTGGAAAAGTCCCTTTACATCTTTATAAGTATCCTTTCCATCATGTGAAACTTCTGGACTGAAAAGATAGTCCAAGGATTCTTCTCTATCAGTTGGAATATCAGCGCTTCCATTCCACTGTGTCAAAATAGTATCGCTAAGATTCTGCCAAGGTCCTGTTCCATAAGTATTATCTCCTTGGCATTCTCCTACTGTATCATAAAACCTAATTTTTTCAACATCAGCAGCCCGTTCATCATTTTCAAGTGTTCTTTTCGCAAGATCCAAATTGATTATCGGATAACCATTTCTCTTGTCATCAGCATCATTTTCGTTTTTATACAAATTCCGCCTTACAATCCCCTCCATTCCGGCATATTTCTTTCCGTATTCTGAACCCTCTCCTGCTCCTCTATTCCAAAGGCCGGCATGAGCGATCATTGTACCGAATAGTAAAAGATGATTATCATTGATGCCTCTTTTTACAACGCCAGGCGATGCTACCCCAAAATCTGGTCTTGAAGGCTGTCCAGTTGCAACTTTTGTGCCATGCTTATGATCCGAAGGAAAAACGTCTGTCCAACGGTCCGGAGTTTGATCAGGCTGTATCCATGTATCATATGATCCATAATTGGGGTCAACGGTATAATCAAATAGGTTGACTACTGTATTTGCTGGATCAATTCCTTGTACTGTATGGCCCTCATATTCTGCCGGGTCCGTAATTGCCAATGTAGCAGGGCTATCCAATATTAACAGGAAAAAAGTCCTGGGTGTCTTTTCCCCAAATATCCCCTCTGTTGGCAAAGCAAAAATAAAATATTCGCCCGACCACGCTTTTCCATCAATACTATCCAGCATTTCCTCATCCCAGACCACCCCCAGGACCTTCTCGGTGCCGTCGGCCATGGTGGCCTTGATCTCTGTGGGCAGGTAGTCCAAGACCAGGGCCTTGTCCACAGGGTTCTCCGGGTCGGTGGGGACGGACAGGGTGTAGGCGCCCCGACCCTCGTCCCACGTAAGGAACTGGGCGTCGTCCACCCACTCCCACTTGGTAATGACCAAATGGGCGGCGGAATCCACGATAGGAAAACCATCGCCCAAGGGTGCTTGGTACTCTGGCAGAGCCAGAGTACCGGAATCCTTTAAGGATTCCGGCTTAGAACCATTGCCTTCTGTGGCAAAAGAAACCCCGCCAAACAAGGTCAGCACCAGGCAAAGACTAAGTATCAATGCCAGTGGTCTCCTGTAAGGTCTTTCTTTCATCAATCCTTTCTCCTTTCTCCAAGAGCCATCCCAAGGAAGCGCCGCACATACTGGCGGCACTAGCGCCATCAGGATTGCGTCCCAATCTTACTTTCCCTCTGTTTTAACCTCTCATTTTTATATTATAGCACAGTTGGAAAAGACGAACAAGGCGCATTTGGATTTATTTGGTATTGATTCTCATTATTGTTTGTAAAAAGCTCTGTCTTTTTCTGGATTTCTGTACAATTCCACTAAGAAGCTGTATTCCCAACCGTTTGGCACTATCTGGCATCTTCCGGTTATGAATACAGCTCCTAACAGAACAGCGCCGCCCTTGTTTTTCAGGGCAGCGCCGTTCTACTTTTACCCCAGTACCTCGTCCAGGGTGGCAAACAGCTTGTCGATGTCGATGGGCTTGGCGATATGGCCGTTCATCCCGCTTTGGAGGGCCTCCCGCTTATCCTCCTCGAAGGCGTTGGCTGTCATAGCAAGGATTGGTATGTCAGCCAGCTTCTTATCCTCCAAGGCGCGAATGGTACGGGTGGCCTCGTAGCCGTCCATCTCCGGCATCTGAACATCCATCAGGATGAGGTCAAAATGACCCGGTCCGGAACGCTTCAGCAGTTCCACTGCCTCTGCGCCATTTTCGGCAGACTCCAGGGTGAAGCCCTCCTCTTCCAGAATGGCGGTGGCAATCTCCCGGTTCAGCTCGTTGTCCTCCGCCAGGAGGATATGGCCGCTGTGGCGGATCCGGGGCCGCTCTTCCTTTTTCTCCTCTTCCTTCTCTATGCCAACCACTTCACTGAGGCAGTCCCGCAGCTCCGAAAGGAAGATGGGCTTGCTGCAGAAGGCGGAGACCCCGGCCTCCCGGGCTTCGTCCTCAATATCCGACCAGTCGTAGGCGGTGAGAACGATGATAGGCACCTCCTTGCCCACCTCCTGGCGGACGCGGCGGGCCACCTCCACCCCGTTCATATCGGGAAGGAGCCAGTCGATGATATAGACGGAGTAATGGTCGTCCCGCATCACCGCCTGACGGGTACGCAGAACCGCCTCCTTGCCGGACATGGTCCATTCTGCCCGCAGGCCGATCTGCTGGAGCATACAGGAAACACTGTCGCAGGTGTTGAAATCGTCGTCCACCACCAGGGCGCGGAGGTTGGCCAGCTCCGGGATCTCGGTGGGTACCTTCTTCTTTTCCTGGCAGAGGCGGAAGGTAAAGGAGACAATGCACTCGGTCCCCATGGTCTGCTTGCTCCGGACGACGATGCTGCCCCCCATCATGTCCACAATGCTCTTTGTAATCGCCATTCCCAGGCCGGTGCCCTGTATGCCGCTGATGGTGGAATTGCGTTCCCGCTCAAAGGGCTCAAAGATGTGGGAGAGAAACTCTTCGCTCATGCCAATACCGGTGTCCTTGACGTGGAACTCATAGTTGGCAAAGCCCTTGGGAGCCCCGGCCCGCTGGATCACCTTAACGCTGACCATCCCGCCGGCCCCTGTGTACTTCACTGCGTTGCTGAGAAGGTTCAGCAGCACCTGGTTCAGGCGCAGGCGATCGCAGAAGATCTCCTCGTCCTGTATGTCCACTGCATCCATAAAGAGATCCAGCTGCTTATTATGGATGTCCGCCTGGATGATATTCCGCAGGCCGTGAAGGATCTCCGGGAGGGAGCATTCATGCTCCTCCAAGCGGATCTTGCCGTTTTCAATGCGGCTCATGTCCAGAATATCGTTGATGAGGCTGAGAAGATGGTTGCCGGAGGTCATGATCTTTTTCAGGTACTCCTCCACCTGCTCCCGTTTCTCGATATGGGTAAGGGCCAGTGTTGTAAAGCCGATGATGGCGTTCATGGGGGTGCGGATGTCGTGGGACATATTGGAGAGGAAGGTGGTCTTTGCCCGGTTGGCCTGGTTGGCCTGGGAAAGGGCGTCCTCCAGGAGGGTATTCTTCTCCCGGTCTATTCTGGTCTCCTCATCCACACTGCGTACTCCAACGACGACGCCGTGGTTTTGCCCCCAGTCCCCTGCCCGGACCACCTTAAGCTGGAAATACCGCAGCTCCCCGCAGCAGGTGGTTCGATAGTTCCGGTAGCAGAAGGGCTGCTGGGAGAGTTCCTCCAGCAGAACCTCCGGAGTGACGGTGGTACGCAGGTCTTCCTTATCATCCTTGTAGACCCCATGGTCGATATACCGGCCCATGCAGTCTTTGAAATCCAGTTCCCCGGAAAAGATCTCCTGGAGGACCCCTTCTTTGCAGTCCCCAATACGGAGGGTGCGGCCGGCGCCGGTATCCAGGTCAAAAAAGCAGACCAGGCTGTAATCCATGCTTAGGGCGTGGATCAGGGCAATCTGGCGGCGTTCCTCCTCCATCCGGGCCAGTTCCTGCTGTTTTTTCTGCGCGGTGATGTCCATAAGGAAGCGCTGGTAGTACAGTTCCCCGTTTTCCCCTTCCAGCAGCTTCAGGGTGCCCAAGACATAGATCAGCCGGCCGTCCTTATGGGCCACCCGGTATTCCAGGCTGGAGCTGTCCTCCAGGGTCTTCAGGGAGTGGATGGCATCACGAAGGCGATCTTTGTCCTCATCCACCACACTTCTGGCCACAGTGAAGAAGCCGTCCTCCATCATCTCCTCCTGGTTTTCGTACCCTAAAATACGAAGCGCCGCCTGGTTGACGCTGATGATCTCGGATCCGTCCAAGGTATGGCAGATGATTCCCCAGTCCATGGAGGTGAAGATGGTCTCCAGGGTCTGGTTTTTCCGGACCAATTCCTTGTGATAGGCGTGTTCCTTGGTAACATCGATGGCAATGCCCACCGTCCCCATCACCCCGCCGTCCAGGTCGTACAAAGGGGATTTGTAGGTGGTAAGGATCTTGGTCTCTCCACCCGCCTGGATGATCTCCTCCGAGACGCAGGTTTTGCGGCTTTCCATAACAATCCGTTCCGATTCGATGCAGGCGGGGTCATCCTGTTCCACATTCCAGATAAAGGCGTGGCCCCTGCCCTCCACCACCGATTTTTCCTTTTCCACCGTCGCGCAGAAGCTGTCGTTCACCTTCTCATGGATGCCGTCCTTGGTCTTGTACCAAACCAGATCCGGGGAACTGTTGATGGTGGTCTCCAAAAACTGGCTGACCTCCCAGGCATCTGCGGCCGCCTTCTCCCCCGCCTGCCATTTTCCCAGGCGGAAAGCCAGCTCCCCTGGGGCGAAGGGTGTATACCAAATATCGTCGGCCCCCTCGTAGTCCTTTTCCTCCAAGGGGGTCTCCCGCTTCCACACAAGGATAAGCCGGGCCCCTGGTTTTTTCCACAGGTCCAGCCCAAGGATATAGTTCTCTTCGCCAGGGGCATAAAAAATAACATCGGACTCCCCGGCCAGCGCTTTATCCGGCAGGGCGCTTTGGGTAAAGGAGTAGACAAAACCCCGGGGAGGGGTCAACTCCTCCACCGCCTGCGCTACCTCCGGCAGGTCTCCCACAAAATAAACCTGGGCATGGCAGTGATACATCCAAAATCTCTCCCCAAAACCGCAAAAACCGCGGATACTTTTACCTTTTCATTTTACCAAGAAAGCGTAGAATAGTCAACAATCGCAAAGAGAAAAAGATCCCCCCGGCGTCAGCCAGAGGGACCCTCTTGCAGGTTGGAAAAGCCTTACTTATCGGCCTTCTTCTTGCTGAGAAGAGGCTTAATAATTGGGAAGAGCAGCATGGCAGCGCAGACCAGGAGCAGCACCATAGCAATGGGCTTGGTGAAGATGGCCTCGTTCCAGCTGCCGGCGCCGATCTGGTAGGCGCGGCGCAGGTTCTCCTCGCACATGATACCCAGCACCAGGCCGAGGACCAGAGCGGCGGCGGAGTAACCCAGCTTAACGAACAGGTAGCCAACGATACCGGCAAACATCATCAGAACAACGTCGCCGGTGCCGTTCTTCAGGGCGTAGGAGCCGATGGTGGCCAGCATGATGATAACCGGTCCCAGAATGGAATAAGGGATGGCCAGGATCTTGGCGAACACCTTGGCGATAGCCAGGGAGACAAACACCATGATGATGTTGGTAATAAGCATGGAGCCAAAGACGGAGGACAGGTAGTCCGGCTGGTTCTTCACCAGCAGGGGACCCATCTGGACGCCCTTAAGCACCAGGGCGGACATCATAATGGCCGCAGCGTTACCACCGGGGATACCCAGGGCCAGCAGGGGCACCATGGCGCCGCCGGTGGCGGCGTTGTTGGCAGCCTCGGAGGCCACAATGCCGTCGGCGATACCGGTACCGAACTGGTCAGCGTGCTTGGAAATCTTCTTCTCCACCGTGTAGGAGAGGAAGGAAGCGATGGTGGCGCCGGCGCCGGGGAGGATACCCACGATGGTGCCCAGCAGGGACGACCGGAGCATGACCCACTTAACAGCCCAGAACTCCTTGGCGCTGGGGATGGCAGTCTTGTAATCCACACCGTCCATACTGCTGCCCTTGTCGTCCTTCTTGTCCCGCTTGGCGGTCTGCTTCAGCACCTCGGTGACAGCAAAGAGACCGATCATAACAGGGATCATCTCCACGCCGGAAAGAAGGGTGGTGTTGCCCCAGGTGAAGCGGGCCACGCCGGTCTGGGGATCCATGCCGATGGTGGCCAGGAAGAGGCCCAGCAGACCGGAGAGAATGGTCTTAATAAGGTTGCCGTTGTCCAGGCAGGTCAGAACGGAGAGGCCCAGGAAGGCCACCGCGAACAGCTCACCGGGGCCGAACTTCAGGGCCACAGCGGCCAGAGGCTCGGAGACGATGGCCATACAGAAAGCGGCGATGAGTCCGCCCACGGCGGAGGCCACCAAAGAGAAGCCCAACGCCTTACCCGCTTCGCCACGCTGCGCCATGGGGTAACCGTCAAAGGTGGTGGGAGCGGAAGAGGGGGTGCCGGGGATCTTAAAGAGGATGGCGGTGATGCCGCCGCCGGTGATGGAGGCGCAGTACACCGAGCAGAGGAAGGCGATGGCTACCACACCGTTCATGGGGTAGGCAAAGGGAAGGGCCAGGGCCACCGCCATAGAGGCGGAAACGCCGGGCATGGCGCCGAAGATAACGCCCACCACGGTACCTGCAAAGATCAGGATAAAGGTAGAGGGGGTCAGGACGATCTGGAGGCCGGAAATCAAAGTATTAAGCATTTGTCATTCTACCTCCTTCTCTTAAAGTCCCGGGATCATGCCGATGAGGCTTTCCATCGTAAGGGCGAAGCTCCGGAAGAAGCCGAACCCTCTGGGAAGGAAGATGCTCAAAGGTCCCTGGAAGATGATGTAAAGGACAAGGGTCGCCACAACGCCGGTGATGACCAGCATCTGGGGACGTTTCTCTCCCAGCAGCACGCCGTAGGCGATGAGGAAGAGGAAGGAGGTGGGGATAAAGCCGATATAGGGCAGGATGATGGCGGTGACCGCGCAGATGACCATGCCCAAAAGCAGCTTGCTGTGGAGGAACGCCTTGCAGCCCTCGGCGCTTACAGGCAGCTTGCCGTCCTTCTTGCGAATCATGTTTACGATCCCAACGGCCAGCAGGACGATCATCAGGCCCAGAATCACCCGGGGCCAGGCGGCCGCGCCCAACTCGGTGGCGGTGCCGTTATCGGCGGCGCCGATAAAGAAGAAGCAGTAGATGGAAAACACCAGCAATACTGCGCTGAAGATAAGATCCAATGTCATGGAAGTTATCACCCTTTCGTTTGTCTTCACCAAACGTCTCTAAAAATGCCCGGCGGCGGGGTGCGGCAAGGCACCCGTTCCGCCGGACAAAATACTCTTGCTCTGTCTGTGGTCAGATCAGCCGAACAGCTTGGTCAGCTCCTCATAGTCGGCCTTCCACTGGGCCTGATAAGTAGCGGTGTCCATCCAGCCGGTCCGCTGGTTCAGATCCTGGGAAGCGACCCAGTCCTGGAACTCCTGGCTGGCAATAGCCTTCTGGGCGGCGGCTTCAAAGGCCTTGATGGCAGCCTCGGGGGTGCCGTTCTTGGCGAAGATGCCGCGGTAGGGGCCGTAGAAGCA
>CAJUFK010000053.1 GCA_910585535.1 uncultured Angelakisella sp.
AGACGCTCTTATCGGTGGAGTAGACCTCCCCCTTGCGGTCCAGGCAGGTGTACACGCCGCCGTGTTCCTTGTCCATCCCCTTTTCCAGCCAGAAGCGGCAGCACCGTTCCAGCTCCTCCCGGGCCCAGGCCCGGGCGTCCTGCAAAGCCTTTTTGTCCATGACGCAACGCTCTCCTTTCTGTAATACCAAATCAAGAGGACATGCTTTTTTTCAGTATAACACAGCGGGAAAAAGTTTTCAATTCTTATTTCTTCTGAAAAAAATTTTTATGAAATCCGATGACAGGCGGGGGGATAATATGGTACAATAAAGATGTATCCGGCATGGGGATGGCGCCGCTGTCCCAGCCGTGCAGAGGGACTGACAAAATAGGAGGTAATCAACTGTGAAATTCGCCGGCATCGAGGTTCCCGTGAAAAACGCGCCCCCCCTGGACCCTGGGTTTCTGCCCATCCTAAAGTTTAACCGCGCCTTTCTTGCCACCGCGAAAAAGCCGGTGGACATCGCCGTGGAGCGCTCCGGCGGCCAGATGGCGGTCTGCCGCACCTTTGTTCACGGCACCCCGGAAATGGAGGCGGCCGACCGGTACTATGTCAACCGCCTGGTCAAGACCATCCTGTGGATGAAGGGTGGCTTTAAGATCTACGTAGCCGGGGAGGAAGCTGTAGCCCGGTATCTCCGGGAGGACTTTTCCGCCGGAGGCATTCAGGATTTCGACTTTGACTACATGGCAAACGTCTTTGAACATCCCTTTGAGGTGGTGTTCTGCGACAAGGTCCCCGAGGCCAAGGACGATCCCAAGGCCATTGGCCGCCACATGGACGGCTGCCGCATCGGCTTCGACGCCGGCGGTTCGGACCGCAAGGTTTCGGCGGTGGTGGACGGGGAGACCGTCTACTCCGAGGAGGTAGTTTGGTTCCCCAAGGTGAACTCCGATCCCCAGTACCACTACGACGGCATTGTTGCCGCCATGAAGTCCGCCGCCGAGCATATGCCCCGGGTGGACGCTGTGGGCATCAGCTCCGCCGGGGTGTACATCGACAACCGCACCATGAGCGCCTCCCTTTTCCTCCAGGTGCCCAAGGACCTCTTTGACGCCAAGGTGAAGGACATTTATATCCGGGCGGTCACCGATACCTTTGGCGATGTACCTTACGCTGTGGTCAACGACGGTGACGTCTCCGCTTTGGCAGGGGCCATGAGTTTGGAGGACAACAACGTTTTGGGCATTGCCATGGGCACCAGTGAGGCGGTAGGCTATGTAGACAGTGAGGGGCGTGTCACCGGATGGCTCAACGAGCTGGCCTTTGTTCCGGTGGATGTGAACCCGGAGGCTATGCGGGACGAGTGGAGCGGCGACATTGGCTGCGGAGTGAAGTATTTCTCCCAGGATTCGGTTATCAAGCTGGCTCCTGCTGCCGGCATTGAGCTGGATCCCGAGTTATCTCCTGCCGAAAAGCTGAAAGTTGTTCAGGGCCTGATGGCGGAGGATGATCCTCGGGCGGCCAAGATTTACGCTTCCATTGGGACCTATTTGGGGCATTCCTTGGCATACTACTACGATTTGTACGGATACAAGTATGTTCTGCTTTTGGGCCGGGTTATGTCTGGCAAGGGTGGGGATATTCTTTTTGAGACCACCAAGAAGGTACTGGCTGACGAATATCCGGAGCTGGAAGGGAAGCTTCAGCTGACGCTGCCTGACGAGAAGTTCCGCCGGGTGGGGCAGTCCATGGCCGCCGCCTCCCTGCCGGAAATCAAAAAGTAAGCAGGCCCTTCCCGGCGCTCCGCGCCTAAGGGTTGTGCCGGGGCTTGGGTTGTGCCTGGAGTCATAAGCTGCAAAAGGCAGGACTCCAAACCACTTATGCTCCAAGCAGTTAATATTAAGACAAAGGAGTGCTGCGAAAATGCTCATTACAAACGCCGAGATCTTTACCGGCAAGGGCTTTTCCCACGGGGGGATGGTCTTTGGGGAGACGATCCAGGCCGTTGGCCGGATCGACGGACCCGGGGATCTGGATGCCCAGGGCTGCTATCTGATCCCCGGGCTGGTGGACATCCACACCCACGGCGCTATGGGGGAAGACTTCTCCGACGGCAAAGCAGAGGGGATGCCCATCCTCTCCAAGTATTACGCCGCCCATGGGGTGACCTCCTACCTGGCCACAACGATGACCCTTAAGGAGCCGGTGCTGGCCGATGCCATGAAGGTCATCCGGGAGGCCAAGCGCCCGGAAAACGGGGCCAAGTGCGCCGGAGTCCACCTGGAGGGGCCCTTCCTGGGCTACGCCAAGCGGGGGGCCCAGGCCGCCGAAAACCTCCACAAGCCCGACGCCGAGATGTTCGCCCGGCTCAACGAGGCCAGCGGCGGACAGGTCCGGATGGTGACAGTGGCCTGCGAGGAAGAGGGCGGGATGGAGTTTATCCGCAAGGTTTCCCCGGTCTGCGCCGTCTCCCTGGGGCACTCCTCCGCCAACTATGACACCGCCCTGGAGGGCTTCCAGAACGGGGCCACCCACGCCACCCACCTCTTTAACGGGATGGATTCCCTCCACCACCGCAACCCCGGCATCATCGGGGCGGCTTTCCATGCGGGGGCCTCGGTGGAGCTTATCTGCGACGGGCTCCACATCCACCCGGAGGCTATCCGGATGGTCCACCAGCTGTACGGGGAGAACCTCAACCTGATCTCCGACTCCCTGCGGTGCGCCGGGATGCCCGATGGGGATTACGAACTGGGGGGCCAGCCTATTACCGTGAAGAACGGCAAGGCCACCCTCTCCGGCACCGATACCCTGGCGGGATCCTCTATCTCGATGCTGGACGCCCTACGCAATGTGGTCCGGTTCGGCCTCTCCCTTCCCCAGGCCGTTTACGCAGCCTCCACCGCCCCGGCCAAGGCTGCGCGCCTTTGGGACGTCGGGGAGCTGGCAGTGGGGAAGAAGGCCGATTTCCTCCTTTTGGACAAGAATCTGGAACTGATAGCCGTTTTTGTGGACGGGAAGAAGCTTGACATCTGATGCGAAAAAACGGGGCCCAAAGAAACGGGCTCTGAATCGAAAGGGGTAATTATCATGAGGATCATCGCCACAAAGGATTACACCGAACTGAGCCGCGCCGCCGCCAGCCTTATCGCCGCCCAGGTGGTGGCAAAGCCGGACAGCGTTCTGGGTCTGGCCACCGGCTCCAGCCCCATTGGGGCCTACCAAAAGCTCATCGAGTGGTACAAGGCCGGGGCGCTGGATTTCTCCGCCTGCTCCAGCCTCAATCTGGATGAGTACGTGGGGCTGACCAAGGACAACGACCAAAGCTACGCCTACTTTATGCGGACCAATCTCTTTGACCACATCAACATCAAGCCCGAAAATCTGAACATCCCCGACGGCATGAACCCCGATGCGGCGGGGGAGTGCGCCCGGTATGATGCTGTAATTGAGAGGTTTGGCGGGGCGGATCTCCAGCTGCTGGGCATCGGCCGCAACGGCCACATTGGCTTTAACGAACCCGGGGCCGCCTTTGTTCGGGGGACCAACTGCGTCCAGCTGACCCAAAGCACCATCGACGCCAACAAGCGGTTCTTCGCCCGGGAGGAGGACGTCCCCCGGAAGGCATACACCATGGGCATCGGCGGCATCATGCTGGCCCGGAAGGTGGTCCTTATCGCCAGCGGCGCGGATAAAGCCGAGGCGGTGGCCAAGTCCTTCTTCGGCCCCATCACCCCGGAGGTCCCCGCCTCCATCCTCCAGCTCCACCGGGATTTCGTTCTGGTAGCGGATGAGGCGGCTCTGGCCAACATTCCCGGATGAACCGTCTTTTTGACCCGCAAAATCTGTTTTTCCAGGCCCTGTCCTGGATGGTAGATCTCGTGGGAATCAGTCTCTTTTGGGCGATACTCTGCCTGCCGGTAGTGACTATCGTCCCGGCCACGGCGGCGCTGTACCACACCGCCGCCCTCTGCCTCCGCCAGGGGGAGAAGGGGGCCTTTCTGCGGTTCTTCCGGTCTTTTTGGCAAAACCTAAAGCAGGGGTGCCTCCTCTCCGTTCCTCTGGTGATTCTGGGGGCGCTTCTTTTCTGGGGGCAGAACGTTATGGCGGCGGCCTCTGTTCTTCTGGGGGGAGCAGCTACAGCGCTGTACGGGGTGTACTCGGTGGCTTTGGTTCTGCCGTTGGGGGCGGTGTGCTGGATGGTCCCTTTGCTGGGGCGGTTCGATTTTAAGAGCGGCGAGCTGGTGCGGACTGCCTTTGTGCTGACGGTAGGACATTTGCCCACCACGGTGCTGGTGATTGCCCTGGTTTGCGGGACGGCCTTTTTGTGTCTGCTGGCTTTGCCGGGAGTGCTGCTTTTGCCGTCGGTGGCGGCGATTTTGGCGTCGCTGCTTCAGGAACGGGTCTTTCGGAAGTATCTGCCGGAGGATTACCAAGACCCGCTGTTCTTTTAAGAACCTGTATTCATAACCGATTTTACAAACCCGGCCCCGCAGGGGGCACGCAAAAGAGGCTACCGCCCTTCGGCGGTGGCCTCTCAGCTTGCTTATTGGGATACAATGCGATAATAGGCCCGGGCGGTGACCAGATAGACCCCCAGGTACAAAAGGATATACAGCCCCGCGCCTGCTCCCGCCGCCACCAAGACCGTTCTGCTCTCAATGCAGAGGACGCCGAAAAGGCGGATCAATACCGGCAGAGCAAAGGAGAGGTGGAGCAGAGCCCCCGCCAGGGGGAGAAGAAACACCAAAGTCACCTGACGGCGGACGGTGGAGCGGACCATCCCGGCTCCCATCCCCACCCGGCGCATGATGACAAAGCCATCCCGGTCCTCGTGGCCCTCGGTAAGCTGCTTGTAGTACATCACCAGCACTGTGCAGAGGAGAAAGGCCGCCCCGAAAAAGAGCCCCAAAAAGGCCAGGGTGCCAAAGAGAATGGTCAGCTCCGAAAGGTCCATCCGCTCCAGATTGAGGACGAAATCCCCCCGCCCCTCGTTGCTGGTGCCCAAAAGAGCCGCCACCTGGTCCTGCCCCAGGGCGACGGTGAGAGTGCAGCAGAGGGTGACCAGGGTCATGGTCCCGAAGAGGCAGATGTTGGCCAGTCCCGCCCCGTTCTTCCGCATTCGGTGGAGCATCCCGGAGAGGGTGACGAAGTTCCGGGGCTGGTAGTAAAAGTCCCGGTTCCCCTTCAGCGCCTTCAGCAGATAGATGCTGCCGAAGATGAACACCCCGTAGGTCCCCAGAGCCACCAGCAGGGAGGCCGCAGGGAAGGCCAGGAAGATGTTCCCGCCCCCCACCAGGAGGGGGTCAAAGTAGGCGCGGATGGAGATGTAATATCCGCCCCCCAGGAGCAGCGCCCCCAGTACCCCGCCCAGAACGCCGAAGCGGGGATCCCGCTCCCCGGAGTGATCCTCCCGGAGAAGTTGGTTGGGAGCCGCCAGGGAGAGGTGGACCAGGTTGCCTCCAAGGCACCCCAGAAAGATGATCCCGAAAAGGGCCGCCGTGGCGCACACCGCGCCGGGAACGATGGTGGGGGTGAAGTCGGTCTTGACCCCTGCCATCCCCAGGAGCAGCTGGGTGGCGAGTCCCAAAAGGAGGATCCCCAGGAGGAGCCCGCCCCCCACACTGACCAGAAAGCTGTACAGGGTCTCGAAGAACAGCACTGCCCCCACATGGCGCTGCTCCAGCCCCAGGACGCCGTAAAGGCCCATCTCCTTCCGGCGGCGCTTCATCAGAAAGCTGTTGATATACCACAGAAAAGGCCCGCAGACCACCGGGAGCAGAAGGGTCCCCACCACCATCAGCGCCTGGAGGTTCCCGCCCCCGGAGATGTGTCGGCCAAAATCCGGGATCAAGGACAGATTGCAAACGGTGAAGAAAAGGCAGACGATAAGGGCTGCGGCTCCCAGGAAGGGAAGGTAGTCCCGGCGGTTGTTTTTCAGATTTCCCCAGGCCAGCCAGGGGCAGAGGAGAGTATCACGCACTTTTTCTCCCTCCCTTCCCCAGGGCGGCCAGGCTGTCGGCCACCTGCTGGTAAAAGTCCTCCCCGGGGCGGCGGCGGAGTTCGGCAGCCAGCTTTCCGTCCCGGAGGAACAGCACCCGGCTGGCCCGGCTGGCGGCCTGGACGCTGTGGGTCACCATGAGGATGGTTTGGCCCTTCTCGTTCTCCTTCTGGAAGACGTCCAGCAGTTCCCCGGCAGAGCGGGAGTCCAGGGCCCCGGTGGGTTCGTCAGCCAGAAGGAGGCTGGGCCGGGTGATAAGGGCCCGGGCGGCGGCTGCCCGCTGCTTCTGTCCCCCGGAGACCTCCCAGGGGTATTTGTTCAGCAGACCCTCAATGCCCAGCAGCTGCGCCAGGGGGAGGAGCCGCCGGGACATCTCCTCAAAGGGCTGTTTGGCCAGCACCAGGGGGAGGATGATGTTATCCCCCAGGGAGAAGGTATCCAGCAGGCTGCAATCCTGGAAGACAAAGCCCAGGTGATCCCGGCGAAAGGCGGAGAGCCGCCGCCCGGGGATGGCGGAAAGGCTTTGGCCCTCCAGCAGAACCTCCCCGGCGGTGGGTTTGTCCAGGGCGGCCAGGAGGCTCAGCAGGGTGGTCTTCCCGCTGCCGCTCTCCCCCATAATGGCGGTATACTCCCCCTCCTCCACGGCGAAGGAGACGCCCTGAAGGGCGGCGGTGCGGTTCCCGCCCCGGGAGCCATAGATTTTTTCCAACTTGCGGACTTCCAATAACGACATGATAGAGTTCCTCCTTTATCTTTCCAGAAGGGGCCTAGGACTTCTTGGTTATGATAACGAGGAAGGACGGCGCAAGACGACAGGATCTGAAAATATTTGGGTGGAGAGATTGAGATCTTCCCCCGCAAAAAAGTCTTGACAACCCCCCGCCCTTTCTGCTATCATAAGTAACAATCAAAAACCCAGGAAACACAGTGACGGAGACTAGTAGCAGAGCGCAGGCGCTTCCAGAGAGCCGCGGATGGTGGAAAGCGGCAGCAGATGCCTTTGTGAACTGACTCCCGAGTGGCCGACCCAAACGGGGCGCTCCCCCGGAGTAGGCTCGGACGCAGCTCCAGCGTTAGCGGGAGGACGGGTTGTCGGACCCGGACGAGCGGGCGGGGTTTCCCCGTCAACGGAAGTGGTACCGCGGGAGTGTTTTCAGCTTTCGCCTTCTGAGTAGCAGGAGGCGGAGGCTTTTTTGTTGCTCCGAACCCGGACACAGCCGACGCAATTTCAGCGGGCGGATCCCCAAGGAGCCGGAGGGCAAAGGGGGATAGGCCCCAAGGTTTAGGAGGAATTCCCATGGAAGGATTTATGACCCACACAGTAGGGCGGCAGCTGGAACTGGTGGCCCAGCGATTCCCGGACCGGGAGGCAGTGGTTTACACCGACCGCCCCTACCGCCGCACCTGGAAGGAGTTCAACGACGAGTGCGACCGCATCGCCAAGGGCTTTCTGGCCCACGGGGTAAAGAAGGGGGATAAGATCGCCATTTGGGCCACCAATATTCCGGAGTGGCTTCTGACCCTCTTTGCCGCCTGTAAAATCGGGGCGGTGCTGGTGACGGTAAACACCGCCTACAAGGTGTTCGAGCTGGAGTACCTGCTGAAGCAGTCGGATACCAAGATCCTGGTGATGATGGACGAGTACAAGGGCACCAGCTACGTGGAGATCGTCCAGCAGCTTTGCCGGGGCCTGGGGAAGAAGTGGGAGCATCTTAACCCCATGCTCCCCTTCCTGGACGAGGTGGTCTACGCCGGGGGCGGGGACTGCCCCGCCGGGATGACCCCCTGGGCCCAGCTGGAGAAGGACGGGGCGGCAATCCCCGACGAGGCCCTCCGGGAGATCGGGGAGGGGCTGGACTGCCACGAAGTCATCAATATGCAGTACACCTCCGGCACCACCGGCTTCCCCAAGGGGGTGATGCTCAGCCACTACAACATCCTCAACAACGGCAAGGGCATCGGCGACTGCATGAAGTTTACCGAAAAGGACCGGCTTTGTGTGGTGGTCCCCTTCTTCCACTGCTTCGGCCTGGTGCTGGCCACCATGGCCAGCCTCACCCACTGCACCACCATGGTGCCGGTGGATCTCTACTCCCCGGTAAAGGTGATGGACGCCATCACCCGGGAACGCTGCACCGCCTTCCATGGGGTGCCCACCATGTATATCGCTATGCTGGACCACCCGGATTTCGACAAGTACGATTTCTCCTCCCTGCGAACCGGCATTATGGCCGGGTCCCCCTGTCCCATCAAGGTGATGCAGGCGGTGGTGGACCGGATGAATATGCGGGAGATCACCATTACCTACGGCCAGACCGAGGCCAGCCCCGCCACCACCATGACCACCACAGACGACAGCCTGGAACTGCGGGTCAGCACTGTGGGACGGTCCATGCCCTTTGTGGAGACCAAGATTGTGGACCCCGAGACCGGCCGGACCCTGGGCCCCGGGGAGGTGGGGGAATTCTGCTCCCGCGGGTACAATACCATGAAGGGATACTACAAAATGGAGGAGGCGACCCGGCAAGTTATTGACGAAGATGGCTGGTTACACTCCGGAGACCTTGCAACTGTGGACGAAAACGGTTATTATAAGATTACAGGCAGGATCAAGGATATGATTATCCGGGGCGGGGAGAATATTTACCCCAAGGAGATTGAGGAATTTCTCTACACCGTCCCCGAGGTCCAGGACGTCCAGGTTATCGGCGTGCCCAGCAAGCGGTATGGCGAGGAGGTCATGGCCTGCGTGGTCCTCAAGGAGGGCTGCGCCCTGACAGAGGAGGAGCTGAAGGACCGGGTCCGGGCCCATATGGCCCGGCACAAGGTCCCAAAGTATGTAGCCTTCCTGGACGCCTTCCCAATGACCGCCAGCGGAAAGATCCAAAAGTTCCGCCTGCGGGAATGGGCCGTGGAACAGCTGGGCCTGGAAAGCGCCGAGGCAACTGCCTGATATTAACGCATCGGAGTGAGGCTTTTGGACACAAGAAAACGATACTGCATGGGATGCCTGTCCCCTCTGGAGGGGGACGGGGAGGTGTGTCCTCTCTGCTCTCACGACAATTCCATCGGCAATCCCCGGGGGACCCTGCCCGCCGGTACCATCCTGGAAGGGAAGTACCTGGTGGGGGAGGTGCGCTCCCAAAACGACCTTACCATCGTTTATATTGGCCTGGATACCTCCCGGGGCCGCAGGGTCTACCTGGAGGAATTTATGCCCCGCGCCTATGCAGACAGGAGCGGGGACGGGGTGACCATTGCCGCCGCAGGGGAAAACCAGGCTCAATATAAAACGCTGCTTTCCGACATCAAGGAGCGGTGGAAAAACGTCGGCGCCATTGACAACAAGGGGCTGATGAAGTTCCGGGAGCTTTTGACCGTCAACAACACCGCTGTTTGTATCTCCCCTTACATCGTCTATACCACCCTGGAGCAGTACCTGGAGGATCAGGGATCTTTGGACTGGGGCCAGGTGAAGAGCCTGTTCATGCCTCTCCTCTCCCTGGTCTCCACCCTCCACAACCGGGGCATCATCCATTACGGCATCTCCCCGGAGAACATCGTGGTGGACCGCAAGGGCACCCTGCGCCTCATCGGCTTTGCCCTGCCGGAGCTGCGTACCGTGGGCAAGGGGCTTTCCCCCCAGCTTTACGACGGCTACAGCGCCCCGGAACAGTACGCCCGAAACCAGTGGCAGGGGGAGTGGAGCGACATCTACGCCCTGGGGGCCATCCTCTACCGGGCCCTGTCCGGCAGCGACCCCCTCCCCGCCACCCAGCGGGCCAGGGCGGACAGCCTGCCCCCTCTGTCGGTTCTCCGCCCGGAGATCCCGGAGTATGTTTCGGCGGCGGTGGCCAAGGCCATGGAGCTGGACCGGAAGGACCGGCACCCCTCCATCGACCTCTTTACCGCCGCCCTCCTGGAGGAGACCGGTTCCAACACCACCGTGTTCCGGCCCGACCCGCCGGTCCGCCTTGAGCCAAAGGACCAGAAGAAGCCTTCCCTTGCAGACGGGAAGCATCTCCTGGTGCTGGGCCTGGCGGCCAGCCTCATCCTCAACATGGTGCTGGGAGCCGGGTGGCTGTCGGCAAAGCCCCCGGAGGAGGAGTCCTCCCTGCCGGAGGAACCGGTGGAACCGGTCCCGGTGATGGAGGATTTTACCGGAGAATACTGGCCCATGCTCCAGGAGCGGCTGGAGCAGTACCCTGACCTCACCTTCCAAACCGAGGAGGACTTTGACGAGGAGGTCCCCAAGGGGGTGGTCCTCCGCCAGTCCATTGCCCCGGGGAGCGAGTACCCCGCCGGGAGTCAGGTGACCCTCACCCTCAGCCAGGGGCCCCAGTTCGTCCTCATGCCCCGGGTGGAGGGCTGCACCCTCTCCGCCGCCCAATCGATGCTGGACAGCCTGGGCATCACCTGGGACGATAACATCCGGGAGGATTCCAGTCTCAGCATCCCTGTGGGGACGGTGGTCTGTGACACCCCTCCGGGCTCCAAGGTGACGCCGGGGTACAAGGTGAAGCTTACCATCCGCACCGAACCGGAAAGCAGCGCTTCCTCTGAACCGTAACAGCCGTCCAGGATCTCCCTGCAAATGGACCTGGAAGAGGCTTTCACCCTTTCCCGCCCCGCCGGTGAGGGCCGGGAAGGTTTCCCAAAACGACACCGGAGAATGGACAGATGAGATATGAAACTGGCATTTTCCACCTTGGGCTGCCCCAACTGGCCCTGGAAGGAGATCTTCATTGCCGCCAAGGATCTGGGGATCGACGGCATCGAGATCCGGGGCATTGAAAACGAGATGTACGCCCCCCGGGTACGCATCTTTGATGACAAAAACCGGGAGGCCACCCTCCGGCAGCTTTCCGGCGCAGGCATCGCCCTGACCCAGCTTACCAGCGGGGCCACCCTGGGGATGCCCGACAGTCCCCAGGCCGGCCGTCAGGAGATTCTGGATTACGTAGATATGGCCCAGAAGCTGGGGGTGCCTTACATCCGGGTGATGATCTCTCCCCAGCCCGGCCCGGAGCCGGTGGACCTGGAACAGGGCCGAAAGCTGTACCTGGAGCTTTGCCGGCACGCCAAGACCAAGGGGATCTGCCTGCTGATCGAAACCAACGGAGCCCTGGCCGATTCCCGGGTGATGCGGGAGTTTATGGACGGCTCCGACCCGGAGTCCGCCGGGGTGCTGTGGGACATCCACCATCCCTACCGCTTTTTTAACGAGACCCCGGAGTTTACCTTCCGGAACATCGGCCGGTATATCAAAAACACCCATGTAAAGGATTCGGTGTTCAAGGACGGAAAGATCGCCTACCGGATGATGGGCTACGGCGACGTGCCAATCTTTGACGCCCTTAAGACGCTGAAGGGGGCTGGGTACCAGGGATTCATCACCCTGGAATGGACCAAGCGGTGGAACAAAGAGCTTCAGGAGCCGGGCATCGTCTTTTACCACTACGTCAGCTACATGAAGTACCTGATGGAGGATCTGGACAAGGAAAAATAACAAAAAGGGCCTGCCGCAGAACGGCAGGCCCTTTTGTACCGAAGCACCGGGCTTCTTATACCCCGATGATCTTAATGGCACCCTCCTTGGCGTCCCAATAGACGCGGCAGGGGGAATAAGAAGCGGTGATGTTCTTTTGAATCCCGACGATAGAGACCTGGGCGACAGGGTAAAGGGTCCCGGCCACAATCTGCTTTTGGGCAGTGGCTGCGGCGGTGAACTCCATTTCCTCCAGGGTCTTTTTCAACGGCTTTTCCTTCATCTGGAGCAGGGCAGTCTGGCCGGAGCCTTTTTTCAGCTGGATCTCCTGGCGGATCTTTTCCAGCGCCTCCTCCACCTGGGCCTTCTCCTGAAGGAACCAGGGGGTGGGGCCGATGGACAGGGTGGTGAGCCGTCCGGCGATGTTGCCGATGGTCTTGGCCTCGATGCCCCCCATGGCCCGGACGGTACCGCCGATGATGACCCCCCGGCCGGTTTTGACAATGACCTTGCCCCGGGCGGCAATGTCGCAGTTTACAATGCTGTCCATGCGGATCTCGCCCATAGCGTGAACGGTGGCGTTTTCCATGTACTTGCAGACCACGTCCTTGCCGGCGGTGATGCTGCCGGTGACGTTGCCGTTCATCCCGCGGTTCACCACCACCGAACCCCCGGCGGTGATCTGGCAGCCCTCCACCAAACCGCCGATGGTGACGTTGCCGCTGGCCTTGACGGTAAAGCCGGCCCGAACGTTGCCGTGGATTACCACGTCCCCCTGAACGTCGATGCTGCCGGTGGAAAGGTCCACATCCCCTTGGATGACGATAACGTTGTTGACATGGAACTTGCCGTCCCGGAAGGAGATCTGTCCGTCGATCTTGGAGACCAGGGAGGAGCCGTTTTCCCCCACGACCACGTTGTCCCCCTTGGGGAGGGCCGCCTTCTTCCCGTTGTAGGGACGGATGGGGTTCCCCTGGATGTTGGTGCCTGGCTTGCCCTGGGTGGGCTGTACAATGTCACAGATCAGCGTCCCCTGTTCGATGTGGGTGAGCCAGTTGAGGTTGTCAAAGTCTACAATGCCCTGGGCGTTTTCCACAATCTGGGGGGTGCCCACGGTGCGGGGGAAGTATTCCACCGTTTTGCCGTCCTCCCCCGGGACGGGGGGCTTGCAGGCGGCCAGCTTCCGGAGGGTCAGGATGTTTTCCGGGTCGGCAAGATGGTCCACCATTTCCTGGTCGATCCCGAAGGAGACCCTTCGCTGGTCCAGGCTGGAAAGGACCGTCTCCCAGGTAGCCGGAGCCCCCTCCCCCAAAGCGGGCAGGGCGATGCCCCAGGCGGCGCTCCAGTCCGGGGCGCAAAAGACCAGCACCTGGCCGTCCACCGGCGGGGTGAGGGACCCGATGTCCTGGTCCGGAGTTCCCTCCGTCTGCTCCTGAAGCTGCTTTTCCGCCTTCATCCGCGCAAGCTTTTCCTGCTTGCGGTAGCTCTTCATCACGGCGGCGGCCTTGGATTCAATCTGGGAGAAGATCTGTTTGAGCAGTGCCGTATCCGGGGAGGCCCCGGCGTAAAAATCCTCAATGGTGGAGCGGCTCCCCTCCTGCCCCTGGCTTTGACAGAATAGGAGATAGTATTCCATCAGCTCCTCCGGGGCGGGAAGCTTTTCAAAGGGCAGTTCCTCCGGCGGGGCGGGTTCCTCTTCCGGGGTTTCCGAGACCGCCGGCGCGCTTTCCGGCTCCTTTTCGTCCTGGCGCTTTTTTTCCCCTTTTCTGCCGCCGGAAACTTTTCGCCAAAGAGAAAGCAGCAGGGACTTGTGGCTGGTATCCTTGGTGGCTTCGCTGATTTTCTCCTCTTGTGGGCTCATAAACGTACCTCCCGTTTCTTTTCCCGCGGCCTGCGGGGAACACAGCGTACAGGCTGGCTTTATCTGATACAATTTTACCTTATCCCTCTTGTCCCTGTCAAGCGGGAAAAAGGGGGGCAAAAACAGGGAGCGGCCCCCGAAAGCCGGGAAGAAAAATCAAATATTCCTTTTTCTTCCAGTCCGCTGTCAAAGAGCCTGTCCAGGCCCTTGGTCCGGCTTGCAGACCGCCCGGATGAGCCCGGCCAGTTCCCCGGCGGGGCACTGGTAGTCCGGGCACTTCCAGCGGAAGGGGTAGGACAGGTCCCGAAGGGTGATCCGCACCTCCCCGGTCCCGGGAATCCGTTCCAGCCGGAAAGCCCCTGCATCCGCAGGTCCGCCGTCCGGCGCCTCCAGCCAGGACAGCATCTTTTCCCGGGCCCTTTCGTCCCGGCGCAGGTCGTAGATGAAATCCAGGGTGTGGATCACTGCCGGTCACCTCCGGTATCAGTATAGCATACTTTCCGGGGGAGGAACAGGCTGGCTTTTTCGGCAAAGGTGTGGTATACTGTACTTCATGGAAAGGGGCGGCGAAGGGGATGGAAAAACTGGGACGGGTCTTTTTCTTCGGCATCGCCTACGCAGTGATGCTGGCCGGGATGGGGGTAGGGATCTGGGCCCTCTGCCGCTTGGTGGGGATAGGCCTGGAGTTCCTCCGGACCGGGAAGGTCAAGAAACCGGATCGGACCCTTTCAAAGCACCCCCTTGGGGGAGCCAGCCTCCGGGCCAAGGCGTCCTGGCTTGTCTGCTGCCTGGAGGAGGCCCTTCTGGCCGGGGGCCTGGAGCCCTACCCCGACCAGCCGGGGGACTGCCCCTGGCACCCCCTCCTGGCCCTTCTGTGGCAGGTGGCCGAGCTGCCCGCTCCCCTGGTGGACAGGGAATGGCTGGAGAAGGTCGCCGGCTGGCTTCCCAGCGAGGTCCTGACCCCGTACCCCCACCCGGAGAGGTCCCAGGGCAGCGGGGAGGCGGAGCGGTTCGCCGCCGCCTGGGCCCTCTACACCCGGGCTGGGTACCGGATGGCCTACCTGGCCCCCCTGGTGGAACTCCCCGTCCGCCTGGTCCGGGACTACTGGGACGACCCCACGGCCCGCTCCGATGACATCCTGGCCCTCCTGGAGGAGGCCCGGCGGCTGCTGGAGGACTACAACATCCCCCTGCCGCCCCAGGACAGGGTGGAGTTTTTGGCCAAACAGAAGGACATCGGGCCGGGGGATCCCTTTGTGGGGCGGCAATGCTCCTATTTTGTCGCCTGGTGACGGTGTGTATCTGCTATGGATAATACATCCTGTATAATTTGAGGAGAGGGACCGTTTTGGGTTTTCCTCTCTTTTTTGTTGCCGCCCCCTGTTTTTCTATGGAAGATTATGCTATACTTATCCTGGAACATTAGAAGCCGTATTCACAACCGTTGGACGCCATCTGGCCGGGTCTTTTCCTGCCCTGCGGCGTTACAAAAACTTGTAAGCCATCAAGGCTGGACTGCGTTTTTGTGCCTTGCAGGGCAGGAAAATCCCTCGCCCATCTGGCATCCCCCGGCTATGAATACGGCTTCTAGGAAATGAGAGGAACAGCACCGTGCAGATCGCGTTGGAAAATATCGGCAAGAGCTTTGGCAGCGACCTGATCTTCCGGGGGGTGAACGCCCGGGTGGAGGACCAGGACCGCATCGGCCTGGTGGGGATCAACGGGGCGGGCAAGACCACCCTTCTCAATATCATTACAGGGGGTCTGGAGCCCGACGAGGGGACTGTCACCCGGGGCAGCAGCCTTTCCATCGGCTACCAGCGGCAGAACGCCGGGCTCCAAAAGGGGAACACCATTTTGGAGGAGATGCGCTCCGTCTTTGCCGACGTCTACGCCATGGAGGAAGAACTCCAGGCCCTTCGGGAGGAAATGTCGAAAAATCCGAAGGCCCCCGGCCTGGAGGATCGTTATAAGGAGGTAGAGGACGCTTTCCTGGCCCGGGACGGCTACCAGGTCCAGGTGAAGATCAACACCGTCCTCACCGGAATGGGCTTTGCCGAACACGGCTTCGGCAAGAGCATCGATAAGCTCAGCGGCGGGGAGCAGACCCGCCTTGCCATTGCAAAGCTGCTGCTGGAGCAGCCCAGCCTCCTTATCCTGGACGAGCCCACCAACCACCTGGATTTCAAGACCCTGGGCTGGCTGGAGGACTACCTTTCCGCCTACAAGGGGGCCCTTCTGGTGGTTTCCCATGACCGGTACTTTCTGGACCGCCTCTGCGGAAAGATCTGGGAGATGGAGTACGGGGAACTCACCGTTTTCCCCGGCAACTACACCCGGTACATCCAGCTTCGGGACGAGCGGAATATCCGCCAGCAGAAGCTCTACGAGGCCCAGCAGGCGGAGATCGCAAAGCTCCAGGAGTATGTAGACAAAAACCTGGTCCGGGCCTCCACCACCAAAATGGCCCAAAGCCGCCGCCGGATGATTGAAAGGCTGGAGGCGGAGCCTGCCGAAAAGCCCAAGGCCCGGATGAAGCCCCCCATTATCCACCTTAACGAGTACGCCGCCGAGCCGGTGAAGGACGTCCTTCTGGCCGAAAGCCTGGACGTGGCGGTGGGGGAGGGGGAGAAGCGCCGGACCCTCCTTTCCGGGGTGGATCTGGCTGTGGCCCGGGGGGACAAGATTGCTGTCATCGGCGGCAACGGCACCGGGAAAAGCACCCTGTTAAAATGCCTGCTGGGCAAACTCCCGGCCAATCCGGGGGCCCGGATCACCTGGGGCCGGGGGGTCCGCAGCTCCTACTACGACCAGGGGAGCGACCACCTGGACAGCAGCCTTACCGTTTTGGATACCCTGTGGGAATACTACCCCCGCAGCTACGAGACCCCCCTGCGGAATATGCTGGGGGCCATGGGCCTTAAGGGGGAGGACGTCTTTAAGCGGGTCAGCCAGCTTTCCGGCGGGGAAAAGGCCCGGCTGAAGCTGGCGGTGATCTGCCTGGCCAAGTCCAACGTCCTCATTTTGGACGAGCCCACCAACCACCTGGACCTTGCCACCAAGGAGGTGCTGGAGGCCGCCCTCCAGGAGTTCACCGGGACCCTTATCATGGTCTCCCATGACCGGTACCTTTTGGACCGCGTCCCCACCCGGATCTGGGAACTGGAGGGAGGGCAGCTGCGCCAGTACAAGGGCCGGTACACCGATTACCTGCGGACAGTTTCCGGAAAGCCGGAGCCCAAGACGGAGGAAAAGCCGGAAAAGAAGCCGGAGCAGTCCGGCTACAGCAAGGGGAAGGAACAGCGCCGGGCCGACGCCCAGCGCCGCCGGGAATACGCCGAGACAGAAAAGCTGGTGGCTCAGCTGGAGGCGGAGGTCTGGAGCCTGGAGCAGCAGATCGCCTCCCCGGAGGCCGCCGCCGACTACCTCCTTCTCCAGGACCTCTGCGCCCAGGTGGAGGAAAAGCGGGACGCCCTTTCCAGGGCGGAGGACCGCTGGCTGGAGCTTTCGGAGTGACCGGGCATAGAATGACGGAAAAGAAGGTGCGTGCCATGGGGCCGCGGGAAAAGGAGTTGAAGCATCATTGAAGAAGATAGAGTGGAACAACAAGTATACCACCATCGCAGTGTATGTCTTTTTGGTGGTGGCAGCCTGTGTCCTGTTTGGGGCGGCGGTGCAGAACTTCCAGATGATTTGGGGATTTTTCTGCAAGATTGTCAAGTATCTGCTGCCCTTTATCTACGGCTTCGTTCTGGCCTATATCCTGTCCCCCCTGGTGCGGCGGCTGGAAAAGCCCCTAAAGGAAAAAACCAGCCTTTCCCCCAGGGCCCGGCGGTCCTTTGCCATGGCGGGCAGCTATCTGCTGGTTATTATCGCCATCAGCACCTTCGGCATGGTGGTTCTCCCCGTCCTGGTGGAGAGCGCAGGGCAGCTCATCGGCAACGTCAGCTTTTACACCGGGCGCATCAATGAACTCATCAACCAGCTTATCGCCTACATCCCTGACGAGGCTATCTCCAAGGAGGTCCAGGCGGCCATCACCCAGCTGTTCGGCCTCATCTACGACTTTGTGGCCTCCTTCCTCACCCAGGCGGTCTCTGTTGCTACCAGGGTGGCCAGCTCGGTCATCGAGGTGGTCATGGGCATTATCATCTCGGTGTATATGCTCTCCGACAAGGAGAAGCTCATCGCCCAGATGAAGAAGATCCTCTCCGCCTTTCTCCCCACCCGGGCCATGGAGGAGATCCTCCGGGTGGCTCATGACAGCAACCAAAAGTTCAGCGGCTTCATCACCGGCAAGATCATCGATTCCACCATCATCGGCATCCTCTGCGCCGTGGGAATGCTCATCTTCCAGATGCCCTTTGTGGCCCTGGTAAGTCTCATTGTAGGCATCACCAATGTCATCCCCTACTTCGGGCCCTTTATTGGGGCCATTCCCGGGGTTATCCTGGTCCTCATCGGCGGGGACATTACCAAGGCGGTGCTGTTTGCCGCCTTTATCCTGGGGCTCCAGCAGTTTGACGGCAACATCCTGGGCCCTGCCATCCTGGGGCAGTCCACCGGCCTTTCCGCCATGTGGGTGGTCTTTGCCATCCTTCTCTTCGGCGGCCTTTACGGCTTTGTGGGGATGCTCATCGGAGTGCCCCTCCTGGCGGTGATCTTCGGGGTGCTTCGCAGCGTCGTCAACGGCCTTCTCCGGAAGAAGGGGATGTCCCTGGATACCCGGGATTACGCCTCCGACACCCACCTTCTCCTATGACCGCCATGGATATTCCCCGGTACCTCCGGGAGGAGCGGGGCATCTGCCTTTCTGACCAGCAGCGGATGGCGGTGGAGGCGCCCCCTGGGGACGTCCTCCTCCTGGCTGTCCCCGGGGCGGGCAAGACGACGGTGCTGACCGCCCGGATCGCCAACCTGATGGCAAACTGTCATGCCGACCCCCAAAGGATCCTCACCCTCACCTTTAACCGGGAATCCGCCCGGGATATGGCCCGGCGGTGGGAGGGGCTCTTTGGGGGCCTTTTTCCCTGCCCGCCGGCCTTTTCCACCATCCACGCCTTCTGCCTGCGCCTTTTGCGGGAGTATGCCGCAGGCCGGGGGACCCGGGTCCCGGAACTGCTGGAGGGCAAGGAGGGCCATCCCAGGGAAAGCTTCCTTCGGGACGCCTACCGCCAGCTCACCGGGGAGTACCTCACCGATGAGAACCTAAGCCGGGTGACCAACGCCGCGGGGTACTGCGTCAATATGCGCCTCTCCCCGGAGGAGCGGGAGGAGTTTGGCCGGACCATCCCCCACTTCCCCCGGCTCTTTTTGCGGTACACCGCCTGGAAGCGGGAAAATGCCCTGATGGACTTTGACGATATGCTCCTCTTTGCCAGCACGGCCCTGGAGCGGTGCCCCGCCCTCCGGGAGAGCTTCGCCGGCAGGTACGACCATATTCTGGTGGACGAAGCCCAGGACACCTCCCGGCTCCAGCACGACATTTTGGGCAAGCTGGGGCGGGGGAACCTCTTCCTGGTGGGGGACGAGGACCAGAGCATCTACGGCTTCCGGGGCGCCTGGCCCCAGGGGCTTCTGACCTTCTTCCAAAGCCACCCCGGGGGACGGCTCCTTAAGATGGAGGAAAACTACCGCAGCACCAAGGCCATCGTTGCCGGGGCCAGCCGCCTGATCCAGGGAAACCGGCAGCGGTATCCCAAGGCCATCTTTACCGGCCGGGAGGAAGGGGAGGCCATCCGGGTGGTCCGCCGCCTGGACCACGATTCCCAGTATGGGGCCATTGCAGACCTTTTGGAGGCGCTGCCGCCAGGGGAGACCTGCGCCGTCCTTTACCGAACCAGCTTTTCCGGCATCGGCCTGGGGCGGGAGCTGCGCCGCCGGGGGATCCCCTTTTTCTCCCGGGAGAGCCGCCTGGGGTATGCCGCCGACGCCATCACCCGGGAGGTGGGGAACCTGTTCCGACTGGCGGAGGATCCCGGCGACCCGGAGCTGTTTCGCCGCACCTGGTTCCTTCTCCCCTGTCCCATCTCCCGCCAGGCGGTGGAGGCGGCGCTAAAAAGCGGTAGTCCGGACCTGCTGCGGTACCTGCTGGAGAAGTCGGACTTTCCCGGCAAGAACAGCGGCCAGCTGGCCTGGGTGCGGCGGACCTTGGGCCGGATGAGAGGCCAGCCGCCCCTCCGGCAGCTGGAGCTGATCCTGGGGGAGCTGGAATACCTCCAGTTTTTGGATCACCGGTGCCAGGAGAGCTACGACCGCAACGCCTACCTCCAGAAGCTTTCCATCCTTCGCCAAATCGCCGCCGGCGCGGCGGATGCCGAAGCCTTCCTCCGGGAGATCGCCTCCGCCGAGGAGGTTTTGCGAAGCCCCCAGCCGGGGCCGGTCACCCTTTCCACCGTCCACTCCGCCAAGGGGCAGGAGTTCCACCGGGTCATTATCGCCGACGCCCTGGAGGGGGTGTTCCCCGCCGCCGACGCCTTGGGGGCCCGGGCCATGGGGGATCCCCAGCCCCTGGAGGAGGAAGTGCGGCTCTTTTACACCGCCATGACCCGGGCCAGGGACCGCCTTACCATCTTCGCCCCTGCCACCTGTCTGGGCTGCGTCCTGATGCCCTCCCGGTTCCTCCATACCGTGGAGATGGGGGACGCCATAACGGTAAAGGGGGTCCCCCTTACACCTGGTCTTCGCATCGCCCACGCCTATTACGGCATCGGAGCCCTGGAAAAGGTGGACAGGACCCGAGGACAGCTGACGGTACAGTTTCGCCACTACGGGGTCAAGCGATTTGCCCTTGGGGACCTGGAGGAGGGCAAGACCCTGGCCATCTGCTGAAAAACAAAGGAGGAAAAAGATGAAGCTGATCTCCTGGAATGTCAACGGCCTTCGGGCCTGTCTGGGGAAGGGGTTCCCCGAGTTTGTATCAAAAGAGCTTCCCGATCTCCTGGCCCTCCAGGAGGTGAAGATGGAGGAGGGGCAGGCGGAACTTCCTTTGCCCCCCGGATACCGCGTTTATTGGAACAGCGCCGAAAGGAAGGGCTACTCCGGCACAGCGGTGCTGGCAAGGACCGAGCCCCTTTCCGTCTCCCGGGGGATGGGGGTGGAACGCCACGACCACGAGGGCCGGATCCTCACCCTGGAGTACCCGGATTTCTGGTTCGTCTGCGTCTACACCCCCAACTCCCAGCAGGAGCTGGCCCGCCTTTCCTACCGGATGGAGTGGGAGGACGACTTCCGGGGCTACCTTTTGGAACTGGACCGGACAAAGCCGGTGATTCTCTGCGGGGACCTGAACGTGGCCCACCAGGACATCGACCTGAAAAACCCGGGGCCAAACCGGAAGAACCCCGGCTTTACCCAGGAGGAGCGGGACAAGCTCACCGCCTTGCTGGAGGCCGGCTTTGTGGACACCTTCCGCCACTTCTACCCCGACCGGACCGGAGCCTACAGCTGGTGGAGCTACCGCTTCCGGGCCCGGGAGAAGAACGCCGGGTGGCGCATCGATTACTTCCTCGTCAGCCAAAGGCTGGTCCCCCGCCTGGATGACGCCGTTATCTACCAGGAGGTTACCGGCAGCGACCACTGCCCGGTGGGGCTCCTCTTAAAAACCGATCAAAGGGTCCCCAGCGACTAGGCGTTCATACAAGCTGTCAATCGAGCCAAGGAAAGTTTCCGTCCACCCTTTTCAAAGGGTGGTGGATTCCAAAGGCAAAGCCTTTG
>CAJUFK010000054.1 GCA_910585535.1 uncultured Angelakisella sp.
CACCCCCACCACCAAAAAACCGGTGGCCGGGGACTTCATCACCCGAGCCATAACCTCGGCGTAGATGGCAACGGCGACAGACCCGGCGAAATATTGCAGAATATCGCTGCCGGTAAAGGCGCAGAGAAGGCAGACGGCCCACCCCACCCCTCCCCCCAGGGAGGAGACCACCATCAGCCGTCCCCGCTGGTTCAGAAGGAAGCAGAAGGCCAGGCAGGCCATCACGGCGTAGACACAGGGGAGAAGAAAACCGGTGAGGAAACCGCTCATACCACACCTCCGAAATACCGGACCAGGGAGAGGGCGATCCCAGCCCCCAAGGCCAGGGCTGTGGCGGTAAGGAGGGATTCGGTGAGCTTGGTGATGCCGGCAAACAGATCCCCCGCCAAAACGTCCCGCATAAAGTTGGTAAGGGCCACCCCGGGCACCAGGCCCATAAAGGCCCCAATAATGATAAGGTCCAGGTTCTGTCCCAAGCCCAGGATCACTTGGGCGATGGCCACCAACGCGGCGGTCATACTGGAAACGGCGTTGACAAAAAAGCTGTTGGTCCGGCGCCGTTCCATAGGTCCTTTGACCAGAAAGATGGAAATCCCCGCCGCCAAAGAGCAGAGGGCATCCCGCAGCGTTCCACCGAACAGGAGGGCAAAGAAGGCGGCGGTGAGGGCAAAGCCCGCCATCTGGAGGAGGGGCGGGTAGCCCTCCTGCCTGGTGATGGACAGTAGCTCGTCGTCCACCTCCGGAAAAGGGGGGCGGGTCTGGCAGACACGGCGGCATAGGCTGTTGAGGCGGTCCACCTTCCAAAGGTCGGTGCCCCGGTGGTAGAGCCGCCGGACCCGGGTATGGGAGTGGCCCTCCGGGTCACAGAAGGAGACGATAAGCAGGCTGGGGATGGCGAAGATCTCACTGATCTCCACCCCATAGGCCTGACAGAGCCGCTGGAGGGAGTCCTCCACCCGGTAGGCCTCGGCGCCGCTTTCCAGCATCTGCACCCCGATGGAGGCGGCGGTGTTGAGGAGCGCATCGTAATCGGTCAAGGGAAACACCTCCCAATGAGGATAGTGGGGTTGCAAACTACGATTGAATCGTATATAATAGAAAAAGGAGGGGAAAAATGTGAATCGAACATTTCTTATGACCCCAGGTTTTGAACGATTATGGGCAAGTATGGGGCTTGGCGACGACGAATTGCGGGAACTGGAGGAGCTGCTCCGTTCCAACCCGGAGGCGGGAACCGTCATCCCGGGACTTTCGGGGGCGCGGAAGGTCCGCATCCAGCTGCCGAACCGCGGAAAATCCGGGGGCGCCCGGGTCATTTATGTTGACCTTGTGATACAAAATGAAATTTATCTTCTCCTTGCCTACCCCAAAAACGTACAGACGGATATGACTGCCGAACAAAAGAAGTTTATCCGAAAACTGATTGAAACGCTGAAGGAGGACTGACGCAATGAGCGAATTTGATTTTTATGAAGAACTGAAAGCCAGCCTCGAAGACGCCATTGCCTACAAGCAGGGCGACCATTCCCGGTGCCGGGTCCTGCTGCCGGAAGTCCCTGTTCCGGACTACAAGGCCGCCGACATCGTTCGGGCCAGGAAAGGGCTGAACCTCTCCCAGCGGAGCCTTGCCAACCTCATCGGGGTCTCCCCCCGAACGGTGGAGGCTTGGGAAACGGGGAAAAACAAACCGGCTGCGCCCACCCGCTGTCTGCTCTACCTCCTGGAAACCGACCACTCCCTGGTGGAGCGGCTTACGTTCCGGTGATCCATCACCCGGAGCCTGGGGATCCTTCCCCGGACTCCGGGCTTCTTTTTATACCACCTGGAACAGGTAGAACTTGAGATAGTTTGTTTCCGGGACGTTCCAGAGGATGGGGTGGTCCGGGGACTGCTGCCGGGCCTCGATCTGGCGGAGGTCCACAGCCGCGTCCCGGGCAGCGGAGCGGAGCATCCTTTGGAACAGCTCCTCGGTGGCGAAATGGGAGCAGGAGCAGGTAGCCAGATACCCGCCCCGGGGAAGCAGCTTCATGGCCCGGTAGTTCAGCTCCTTGTACCCCCGCATGGCGCTTTCCACCGTTTTCCGGGACTTGGTGAAGGCCGGGGGATCCAGGATGATAAAGTCGTAAGGGGCGGGTCCGGGGCGCTTCTCCAGCTCCGGCAGCAGGTCAAAGACGTTGGCAGCCAGGGGGGTGACCACCTCCGAAAGGCCGTTGAGGGCGGCGTTTTCCGCCACCATTTGTATGGCGGCCTCGGAAACGTCCACAGCGGTCACCGCCGCCGCGCCCCCCTTGGCGGCGTTGAGGGCGAAGGAACCGGTGTGGGTGAAGCAGTCCAGCACCCGCTTCCCCGCCGCCAGCCGGGCCACCGCCTGGCGGTTCTGCTTCTGGTCCAGGAAGAAGCCGGTCTTCTGGCCGTTTTCAAAGTCCACCTGGTAGCGGATGCCGTTTTCGGTGATAACCGTCCGGGTGCTTTCCGGCCGGGGCACGCCGGGGAGGGGGAAGAAGCCCTTCCCCTCCGGCAGGCCCTCCAGGGCCCGGATAGCCACATCGTTGCGCTCGTAGATGCCGGCGATCCTCTCCCCGCTTTGGGCCAGGACCTCATGGAGCAGGGGGAACAGGGTGGGCTTCAGGGCCTCCATCCCCGCTGAAAGGGTCTGGGTGACCAGGATCTCCCCGAACCGGTCCACCGTGAGACCGGGGAACTGGTCCGCCTCCCCAAAGATGAGGCGGCAGCAGTCGAACTGCTCCCCCATAACGGTGCGGCGGTAGTCGATGGCGTAGCGGAGGCGGCGCTCCCAGAAATCCCGGTCGAAGCGGTCGTTGGCGTTCCGGGAGACAAGGCGCACCCGGATCTTGCTGGAAAGGCTCACCAGGCCGGTACCCAGGTACTTGCCCCCCTGGGTCACCACGTCAGCCAGGCCGCCGTTGGGGAGGGGGTCGCTTTGGGGCAGAATCTCGGCGGCGTAGACCCAGGGATGGCCCCCCAGGACGGCCCGCTCCCCCTTGGGGGTGACCACGGCTTGGGGGTAGTTTCTTGTTTGTTTCATTTCACCCGCTCCTTATCCAGGCGATCCAAGTATCGCCGAAGGTTGTCGTCCCGCCCCAGCGTCTCACGCTGCCGGTCCGGCAGCCGCTTCAGATACCGTTCCACTCCCTCCCGGCTCTCCAGCGACCGGGCCAGGGCCAGCTGCCTGTCGATCCAGGCGATAATCTCGGCAAAACAGTCCTTGTCGGGTCGGCAGACATTGAAGTTTTTGGGACGGATGTTCAAGGGGAGCAGCCCCTTCCGGACCATGCCGTCTCCAAGGACAAAAACGCTGGGGACGATCTCCAAATTCACCCACTCCCCTGAGCGGTTGCTGTGAGAGGACCAGAAACCGATCTCACAACAAAGCCGCTTCCCCTTCCACCTCAGCTTCCGGTTTGAGCGGGTGTACTTCAGCCCGGCGGGCTGATAATACCGGCCGATCTCATCGCAGACCGCTTGGAAGAGCTCCCGGGCAGGGGTCCCAGAGGTCATGTGGTGGAGAGCACTGTCCACCGCCCACTCGGGACCATCACCTTCCTTTTGAGGGAAAAGGGCTTCCGCCGCCAACCGAGCGATGGGCAGCAGCCCCTCCAGGTCCTCCCCGGTGAACCGCCCGGAGACCGGGCTGTCCAGGTCCAGGACGCCGGTGACCTCCCCGTTCTGGGCGAGAAGGGGGATGACCAGCTCCGACCGGGAGGCCCCGTCACAGGCAATATGCCCGGGAAAGGCGTGGACGTCGGGGACCAGCTGGGGGGCCTTTTCTTTGGCGGCGGCGCCGCAGACCCCCTTCCCCCAAGGAATGCGGACACAGGCGGGTTTGCCCTGGAAGGGCCCCAGCACCAGCTCCTCCCCTACGGTCCGGTAAAAGCCCACCCAATTTATCTCCGGCAGGGCCTGCCACAGCAGAGCGGAAAGGTTCGCCATATTGGCGACGGGATCAGGCTCCTCCTCCAGAAGGGCGGCGGCCTGGGCCTTTAGGAGCGGGTACAGTTCCCCTTTCTCCCGGGGCCAGGAGAACTCCTGGAACATTACGATTCCTCCTTTGCTCCAGCCGAGCCCAAAAAATCCAGAACGGCGGTATTAAAGGCTTCACTTTCCTTAGCGGCGATAAAGTGGTCCCCGGGGAGAATCTTGAGGAGACTGCCGGGAATGCTCCGGTGGATCAGCCGGGTATGTTCTTCCAGGATGATGTCCTGGGTCCCCGCCAGGACCAGGGTGGGGGCCGTGATGGCAGAAAGGCGCTCCGCTGGGATGTTGGGGTGGTTGACAATGAGGTTCAGCAGTTCCACTTTGGGTCGGGCCCAGGAAAAGAACCGGGCTTTGAATTTCGCGGCCCGGTAGGCCCAGACCACCGGCCGCTGAAAGGAAGGGGCCATTCCCGAGGGGTCCAGGTTGGCCCCGTCCAGAATGAGGCTTTTCAGGTACCGGGGGTAGGCCAAGGCAAAGGTGATGGCGATGTTTCCCCCATCACTGAACCCCAGCAGGTGGACCTTTGTCAGGCCCTGCCGGTCCAAAAACTCCCGAAGGTCCCGGGCGAAGGTCTCAAAGACAAAGGGGGCGGTCCCCCGGGGGGACTTGCCGTGGCCCCGGGTGTCCACCGCCAGGACCCGGTAGCCCCGGGCGGCAAACCAGTCCATCTGGTTCACAAAGTAAGAGGTGTCCTCCCCGTTGCCGTGGAGAAGGACCAGGGGCTCCCCGGAACCTTTCTCCTCCCAGTTCAGCCGGATGCTGTCATAGTTTTCCATGGCGATGCTCCTTTTCCAAAACCCAAATGGGTTTATATCCCGTTGTCCAAAAACCGCTTTTCCAGCGCCGCCTGTTCCTCTTCGCCGGGACGCCAGCCGTATCGTTCCAAATCCACTGTAAGACCGGGAGCGACAAACACCCCCTCGGCCTCCAGGGCGAGGCGCTGGAAATCGGGGGTGAGAAAGCTTTTTGATCCGCTGAGGTACCCCTGGCGGTTCACCACCCGATGGGCGGGGACCTCCCCTCCGGCCCCCCGGCTGAGAACCGTGCCCACCTGGCGGGGACGCTGAGGACAACCGCAGAGAAGGGCGATCTGGCCGTAGGTGGCCACCCGCCCCCGGGGGATGGCCCGGCAGACCAC
The DNA here is from genome assembly GCA_910585535.1 of uncultured Angelakisella sp. Classification (GTDB taxonomy): domain Bacteria; phylum Bacillota; class Clostridia; order Oscillospirales; family Ruminococcaceae; genus Angelakisella. Next base: position 5,135 of record CAJUFK010000054.1, read on the forward strand.
CCCCACCCGTTTTGCAAAGTTTACGGCCACCGGAGCATCACCTCCCGGACCAGGCAGAGGAGGAGGATATGCAGGGGGTAGAAGGCGTAGAAGAAATACTTGGGCAGGCTCCTGCCCCGCTCCCCGTTGTAAAGGCGGATGGGGATGAATGCCAGGGGGGCGGTGACCTCCCAGGAGAGGGCCACGCAGCCTGCCACCGTCTGGAGGACCTTCCGGTCCCGGAGGAGGTAAAGCAGGACGATAAGGGCCACCCCGAAGCCGCCGTAATCCACCCGGAACAGCTCCCCCAGGCCGATGCAGCCCAGGGCCAGTAAGAGCCCCGGGAGGCTCCGGTCCCCGAACCGACTCAGGCAGGTCATGGCCAGCAGGCCCAGGAGGAGAGTGAAGAAGATGTTCTGGGCGTAGGGGTCGTACCAGTATTCGGCGAAGGCCAGGTCGAAGGGGACCTCGGACAGGAGGGCGAACACCCCCAGTCGGAGGAAATACTTCCGGAGGTTTTTGGTGTGAAGGAAACCCTCCACCAAAAGGAAGCAGAAGATGGGGAAGGAGACCCGGCCGATGGCCCGGAGGATGACGTCGGCGTTGCGGATGACCTCCAGAGCGGAGCTGTTGAAGAAGTAGTCGATGGTGGTTTCGGCGGCATCATCCAGGATGACCCAGATGGCGGTGGATTCCAGGATGGCCGCCCCGATGTGGTCCAAAAACATGGTGACTACGGCGATGAGCTTTAGGGCGGTCCCGGTGAGGCCCCGGCGGGGGGCGGTGAGGGTGTCGGACATAGGCGTCTCCTTTCGTTGGGGCGGCGGGGGCTAGCCCTGGGAATAGAGGTCCTCCAGCATCCGCCGGATCTCCTGGCGGCGCTGGGCGGTAGCGGCGCGGTCCACCTGCCAGGCTCCCCCGGGGAGCAAAACCAGGCAGTCCCCCTCCCGGCAGCCGCCGGGAAGGAAGACCTTGGGAAGTTTTTTCAGGCTTCCGTCCTCCTCTTCACAGACGGCGTACTCCCCTTCAAAACGGTCAATAATCAGCATCTTTTTCTCCCCCTCTATCTTTCTGGCTGGACCAGGTCAAAGCCTCCGTCTGCGGACTTTATCACCTGCCCCTGATCGGTCACGATGACAAGGCCCTCCCCTTCGGTCTCGATAACGATATTTCCCAGCAGGTCTGTACGCAGACAGGGCACCCCGGCCTTATGCAGCCGTTCCAGCGTATCCTGGTGCGGGTGGCCGTAGTCGTTGCCCTCCCCCACCGAAATGGTGGCGAACTCCGGATCTACTGCGTCCAGAAACTTCTGGCTCATGCCGGTGTTGCTGCCGTGGTGGGGGATAGAGTAAACATCGGCGGACAGCTCCACGCCGCTTTCCAAAATGGCGTTTTCGCTTTTCCGCTCGGCATCTCCGGTAAAGAGGAAAGCACGCTTTCCGTAGACCAGCCGCCCCACCAGGGAGTTGTTGTTCATGTCGTCGTATTCCTCCAGAGGGGCCAGGTAGGAAAGGACCGCGCCGCCCCCCAGGTCGATGGTATCCCCGGGGTCCAGGACGGTGGTCTTGGTTTGTGAGTCAACAAGATACTGGATCAGCTTTTGGTACCCCCGGGTGGTGGGGGTGTTCTCCTCCGGCACCGGATGGTGGAAAAACTCCCCGGTGGGGATGGCCTGCATCACCTGGGTGATGCCCCCGTAATGGTCGGAATGGGGGTGGGTGTTAAGGTAGTAATCAATCCTCTCCACCCCCTGGTCCTGTAGGTACCGGATGATGTCAGGGGCGTTTTTAGACTCCCCGCCGTCGATGACCATGGTCTTTTCCGGCCCCTGGATGAGGATGCAGTCCGCCTGGCCCACGTCCAGGATATGGACCCGGAGGCGGTCCCCCGAAGCCGGGGCGGAGACAGGGACCCGCTCCTGGGGGAAGATCTCCTCCAGGAAGGGGAAGTATTCCACCAGGGGCTGGATGCTCTGTCCCCTGGAGGTCATAAACCAAGCGGCACAGATCACCACAGCTGCCATGAGAAGGGAGAGGAGTTTTTTCTTTTGGGCTTTTGTCAATGTCTTTCGTCTGCGGCTCATAGACGGCTTCCTTTCCGGCGGGGCGGCTTTTTCCCCTGCCTTTGCTGTTTCTTCCGCTGTCCCTCCCCCGGGGCGGCCTTTTCGGCCCGACTCCCCCGGCGGCGGAGGTATTCCTGGTCGGGCTGGATTAGCTTTCCGGGACCGTTCCCGATCAGGTCCTCCCGCCCCGCCCGGATCAGGGCCTCAATGCAGAGGCGTCGGTTCTCCGGCTTGTAATACTGGAGGAGGGCCCTTTGGAGCCGCTTCTCCTGGGGAGCGGTGGGGACAAAGACCTTTTCCATGGTCCAGGGGTCGATGCCGGTATAGAACATGGTGGTGGAGGCCGTTCCAGGGGTGGGGTAAAAATCCTGGACCTGCTCCGGCCGGATGCGGTTCTCCTTGAGGTAGACAGCCAAGGCCACCGCGTCCCGAAGGGTGCTGCCCGGGTGGGAGGAGATGAGGTAAGGCACCAGGTACTGCTCCTTCCCCGCCCGGCGGGTGGCGTCATAAAAGGCTTTGCAGAACCGGTTGTAGGTCTGTACCGAGGGCTTGCCCATCCTGGCCAGAACCGGGGGGGAGATATGCTCCGGGGCCACCTTCAGCTGGCCGCTGACGTGGTGCCGGACCAGCTCGTCTAAAAAGGCGGTGCTTTTATCCGCCATGATGTAGTCGTACCGCAAGCCGCTGCGGACAAAGACTTTCTTCACCCCGGGGATGGCCCGAAGCTTCCGAAGCAGCTGGATATAGTCGCTGTGGTCGGCCTTAATCGCCGGGCAGGGGGCGGGATAAAGGCACTTCTTGCCCATACAGACCCCGGACTTCTGCTGTTTTTGGCAGGCAGGCCCCCGGAAGTTGGCAGTGGGGCCCCCCACGTCGTGGATGTACCCCTTAAAGCGGGGGTTACCCACAAAGGACTGGGCCTCCCGGATCACCGACTCGTGGCTCCTGGGGGTGACAAAGCGCCCCTGGTGGAAGGCGATGGAGCAAAAGTTACAGGCCCCATAGCAGCCCCGGTTGTGGATGATGGAGAACTCCACCTCCTCGATGGCCTTTACGCCCCCCTGGGCCTCGTAGGAGGGGTGGTAATACCGCTGGTAAGGCAGGTCGGAAACGGCGTCCAGCTCCTCCTGGGAAAGGGGGATGGAGGGGGGATTCTGGACCAGCATCTTGTCCCCGTGTTTCTGGGTGACGGCCTTGCCGTAAATGTGGTCCTGCTGTTCCAGCTGGATTCGGGAGGCTCGGGCGTAGGCGGTCTTATCCAGACGGACCTTGTCGAAGCTGGCGCAGGAGACGGCCCCCGGAGGCACCGGGTCGGTGAGACCGCAGAGATAGCAGGTCCCCCGGATGTCCCGAATGGTGCGGATCTCCTCCCCGGCAGCCAGGCGGCGGGCGATTTCCGCCATAGACCGTTCCCCCATGCCAAAGGAGAGGAGATCGGCTCCGCTTTCCACCAGGATGGAGGGGCGCACTGCGTCGTCCCAGTAGTCGTAATGGGCAAACCGCCGCAGGCTGGCCTCCAGTCCGCCGATGACCACGGGAATCTCCGGGTAAGCCTCCTTGCAGAGCCGGGCGTAGACGGTGCAGGCCCGGTCGGGACGCTTCCCCGCCCTGTTCCCGGGGGTATAGGCGTCATCGCTTCGCCTGCGCTTGGCGGCGGTATAGTGGGCCACCATAGAATCGATGTTCCCCCCAGTGACCAAAAAGGCGTACCGGGGCGGGCCGAAGCGGGTAAAGTCCCGAGGGGAGGTGAAATCCGGCTGGGGAAGCATAGCCACCTTGTAGCCTTTGGACTCCAGCAGGCGGGAGATAATCGCCACCCCAAAAGAGGGGTGGTCCACATAGGCGTCCCCGGTGACACAGACAAAATCCGGCCGGTCCCAGCCCCGGGCGTCCATTTCTTCTTTTGTGATGGGGAGAAAACTCACGTTGTTACACCTCTGTACACTTGAATCATTGCCCTGCCACTCCGCGTGCCGGAGGGCCGCCGGCGGAGAGGGGCTATTCGCCTTGGTTCAGCTTCATTTCATAGTAGCGGTCCTTGGTCAGCAGCACCTGCCGGGGCTTGCTCCCTTCAAAAGGCCCTACAATCCCCCGCTGCTCCATCTCGTCCACCAGCCGCGCCGCACGAGCATACCCAACCTTCAACCGCCGCTGCAGCAGCGACGTGGACGCCAAGCCAGCTTCTACCACCACCTCGATGGCGTCGCCTAACAGTTCATCCTCTCCGTCGTCCCCGCTGTCGCCGCCAGAGGAAGCGCTCCCGCCCTTCCCGCCGCTGGCAGCCGCCTGGCGGTCGATCTCCTGAAGAACCTCTTCGTCGTAGTTGGGGCGCTCCCCTTCCTTGACAAAGGTAACCACCCGCTCAACCTCCTGGTCGGTGACAAAGCACCCCTGGATCCGCAGGGGCTTGGGCGCCCCCACCGGGGAAAAGAGCATATCCCCCCGGCCTAGGAGCTTTTCCGCCCCGCCGCTGTCCAGAATGGTCCGGCTGTCCACCGCCGACGATACGGCAAAGGAGATCCGGCTGGGGATGTTGGCCTTGATGAGTCCGGTGATAACGTCTACGCTGGGCCGCTGGGTGGCGATGACCAGGTGCATCCCTGCCGCCCGGGCCAGCTGGGCCAGACGGCAGATGTGATCCTCCACCTCCTTGGGGGAAGCCATCATCAGGTCGGCCAGCTCGTCGATGATAATGACGATTTGGGGCAGGGGGGACAGATTTCCGTTCTCCTCCGCCAGGTGGTTGTACCCCTGGAGGTTCCGCACCCCTGTTTCGGCAAACAGCTTGTACCGCTTCATCATCTCCCCCACCGCCCAGGCCAGAGCCCCGGCGGCCTTCTTGGGATCCGTCACCACAGGGACCAGCAGATGGGGAATGCCGTTGTAGACCCCCAATTCCACCACCTTGGGGTCCACCATCAAAAACTTCACCTGGTCCGGCGCGGACTTGTACAGGATGCTGATGATGATGGAATTGACGCACACCGACTTACCGCTGCCGGTGGCCCCGGCGATAAGGACATGGGGCATCTTGGCAATATCCCCCAGGGCAACCCCGCCGGTGATGTCCTTCCCAAGGGCGATGGTCAGGGGGCTGGCGGCGTTCTGGAAGATCGGGGAATCCAGCATCTCCTTGATGCCCACTGTGGAGACGATTTTGTTGGGCACCTCGATGCCGATGGCGGGCTTGCCGGGGATGGGGGCTTCGATCCGGACCCCGGTAGCCGAAAGATTTAGGGCGATGTCATCCGCCAGATTGGTAACTTTGCTGATCTTTACCCCGGCGGCAGGCTGGAGTTCATACCGGGTGACGGCGGGGCCCCGGGATACGTCGATGATCCTGGCCTGGACCCCAAAGCTTTTCAGGGTGTTCTCCAGCAGTTCTGCGTTGGAGCGCAGCTCCCGCGTGGTGTCGGTCTGGGAGACCTGGGGGGGCTCATCCAGCAGGTTCAGGGGCGGGAAGGTGTATTCCGGGGGCTCCGGCTCCTTCTGGGCGGGGTCCTCCATGGCAGGGGCCACTGTGTTGTCCGGATGGGGAGCTTCCCCCGGGATCTCCATGGGCAGAGGGGCCGGGGGCTCTTCCTTGTTGGGTTCTTCCTCTATCTCCTCCGGCCAGGGGAAGGGTTCCTCCATAGGTTCGGGTTTCGGGGCGGACTCGAACTGCGCCGCAGCTTGGGCAGCGTTTTGTTTTGCCAGGCGGGCGGCGGCAATAGCGGCGGGGTCCGGGACGTCCGCCCCAAAGTCCAGCCTGCCCTCCGGGGTCTCCGGAATGTGTTCCATCTGGGTCTCCCCGCTCACCGCCCGGGTGAGGATCTCCTCTGCGGCCCGCTCCGCCACCTCCTCCGGGGTGAGGGGCGTTTCCTCCACCGGCAGGCCGGCGGGATCCTCCGCCAGGCGCTCCCGTTCCTCCGGGGGCAGGGGCTCGGGGCGGACGGCGGTTTTCGGGGCCCGTCCCCCGTGCTTGGGCAGGGGTTCCCCGTCAATGGGCACGTTGATATTAAAGGGACGGCGTAAAAAGGAGGGCTCCTCCTCCGGCAGTTCCACCGGCTCCGCCCGGCGGGCGGGCTTTCTTGCCGGCTCTTCGGTCCGGGCGGCCCGGGTCTCCACCGCGGAGGAATAGGCCTCCTCCAGCTTTTTCACCGGGGCCGTGGCTCCCCGGAACAGGCCCATCAGGGTGCCCCCGGTGAGGATCATTACGAAAATGAAGATCAGCAGCAGGATAATGATGGCGGCCCCGAGGAAGTTGGTGAATTTCAGGAGGGGCACCCCAAAGATCAGGGACAGCACCCCGCCCCCGGTCAGCTCCTGGCCCTCTTCGTAAAGCCCCGCAACCAGTTCAAAGAAATTGCCCTCCGGGTAGGATTTGTGGAAGATCTGAAGCGCCCCGGAAAGGAGCAGCACCAGCACCGAGGCGGAGACCGTCTTGGCCTCCAGGGGGTAGCCGCTTTTGTCGGTGGCGATCATCACCGCGGTGGCGATAACCAACGGCCCCACCAGGTAGGCGCACCAGCTGAGGCATCCCAGCAGAAAGTTATGGAGGGCCAGCCAGACATTCTCCCCCTTGATGACCGCGATGGCGAACAGCAGGATCCCCACCGCAAAGAGAATAATGGCCCAAAGCTGGTTTCTGGCCTGCTGTTCCTTTTTGGTCGTCCGTTTTTTTCCACTGCCCCGTTTGGAGGAGGAACCGCTTTTCCGGGTCGTGGAGGATGAAGATTTTTTCGTTGCCATATGTACTTCCTTTTATCGTTGTATTTCAGCCTTGCTGTCAGGCTGTTCTTCTTCCTCAAACAGCCTGCACAGCCACTGGCGGTCATCCACCAGGGAGAAACCGGAGACTGTCTTGTCGTTGTAGTCCACGATCATCCGCAGATACCGGGGGCCGCCGTCCTCTGGGGGCAGCTCGTAGAAATACCAGATGTTTTCGGCGCAGGGCTCCCCAAACCGCTCCACGAACTGGTCAAAGGTCTTTTCCCCCTCGGCCAGGAAGGCCTCCACCTGGGCCAGATCCAGGGGGGCCTGGGGCGGGGTGTACTTGTAGGGGTCCCCCCGGATGGCCCGGACCTGGCAGTCCAGGGTCCGTTCGGCGTAGACCGACAGGCCGTCCTCCCCAGGGATGTCCCAATCGTCGTAATGGACGCCGCAAAACTCCTCCGCCGTAAAGAACCGGATGCTCTTGACCCCCACCTGCTCCGGGTCGCTGTTCTGGTACATCAGGGTGATCCAGCACCAGTAGTCCTCCCCGCCGCAGGTGGCATAGACGGTGCAGGCTGCGGTGTTGTAATAGTAGCCGCCGCTGCGCTGCTTAGCCCCGCCGTCGTCCTCCCAGTCGTACCGGGTCGTGGGCCCGGGGTAGACCTCCAGGAGCTTGTCGACCTGGTCCATCATGTCGGTATCCCGTTCCCGGACATAGGGGGAGAAAAGGGCCTGGATGGCCTCTCCGTCCTGGGCGTCCAGGGCGGCAAAGAGGCCGCTCACCGCCTCGTCCATGGCTTTCCGTTCCCCCGAGACGTCCAGCACCCGCCCGCCGCCAGGGGCGCACCCCCCAAGGCAGAGGACCAGGACCAGAAAAGCGAGCCCTATTTTCTTCATACCGTCACCATCACGGCAAAGAGGGTGTTGGCCAGATAGTTCTGGATGGCGTTGCCGGTGAAATGCTCCGAAATGCCGATGCCCAGCACCAGCACCCCCAGAATAAGGGTGTACCAGGCGAAGATGCCGAATTTATCCGAGCTGACCAGGTACTTTACCAGCTTGATGGACAAAAGGCCGGCCACCAGGGCCACCGCCATCCCCACCAGGGCGGGACCGACAGGAACGCCCAGCTCCCCGGTCTCCAGGATGTCCTTTACATCCAGCAGGCCGGCGGCCAGGATGGCGGGGAGTCCCAGGATGAAGGAGTAGCTCACGGCAAAGCTCCGGTCCAGACCCATAAGGAGCCCGGCGGAGATGGTGGACCCGGACCGGGAGATTCCCGGCAGGGTGGCGAACACCTGGGCCACGCCGATAGCCACCGAATCCTGGGCGGTCATGCTCCGGGCGGTCTTGATGCCCTTCACCGCCCGGTCCGCCAGGGTAAGAAGCAGGGCGGTGATGAGGAAGAAGCAGCCCTCGGCAATGATGCTGTTGTCAGTGGAAAAGCCCTCGATGAAGTCCTGGACAAAGGGCACCACCAGCAGGGGGACGCAGGAGAGCATGAGAAAGTAGAGCATCCTCCGGTAAGGCTTGGGGTAGCCTTTGAAGAGTTTCCCGGTGAACAGGTCGGCAAAGATGGAAAGAAACTCGATGAGCAGCTGCCAGACGGTAGGCCAAAAGGCGATGATAACCGCCGCCAAAGTCCCGAAGTGGAGCATCACCGAAAAAAGGAGGGCCTCCTCCGAGCTGGTGCCGGTGAAATACTGGTAGAGGGAAAGGTGCCCCGAACTGGACACCGGCAGGAATTCGGTGAAGCCCTGAATGAGTCCCTGGATGATGGCGCTGAAATAGGACATTATGTAAGACCTCCTACAAATATTGTTTTGTCAAGAAACAAGCTGTTATGGCTTTTTCCTTTGCGGCAGCTATGTAAACCTCCCGCCTGGGAGGTGGTGTTCAGGATTTTGCTTCCGGCTGCAGGATGGCTCCGGGGGCGAAGGCCAGGTCCAGGTAGGCCGCCGGATCGGTGGAGATGATCCGGTTCACCTGGAGCCGCCCGTCGGGCAGGGGCAGGCAGTCCACAAAGCCGTAGGGACAGAGCTTTTGGATATGCTCCGCCGGGGACTGCTCCTCCTGGTAGGCCTCCGGTGGAAGGATGGAATGGATCACCGGTCACCCCTCCTTCCTGGGACGGCCGGGACGGCGCTTGGGTTTGGGCTCCTCTCCGCCGCCTACCCGGTCCTGGGGAGGCAGGGGGATGGGCATGGGGTGCGGAAGCAACGCAGCGGCGACCCGCTTTTTCCTCGGGCGGCCCGGGGACCGCTTCTCTGGGGCGGGCTCCTCCTGGATCCGGGTCCTTTTGGGGCCGGGCTTCTTCCCTTCCCCTTTTGCTTTTCGGGGACCCTTCCCGGCGTCGGGGGGCAGGTCCTCCAGCTCCTCCTTGTCCGGCTGGGCCTCGATAAGTTCATACAGCTTTTCCACCGCTTCGTTAAGGCCCCCCAGGGAATCAATAAGGCCCTCCTTCACCGCCATCTCCCCATCCAGGACGGTGCCGATGTCCATAACCAGTTCCCCGCTCTCCATCATCAGCTCCTTAAACCGCTCCGACGGGATGCGGGAGTTCTGGCAGACAAAGCTGGTGATCCGCTCCTGCATCTTGTCAAAGTAGGAGAGGGTCTGGGGGACGCCCAAAAGGACGCCGTTCATCCGCACCGGATGCACCGTCATGGTGGCGGTGGGGGCGATAAAGGAATACTGGGCGCTTACCGCCAGGGGCACCCCGATGGAATGGCCGCCCCCAAGCACCAGGCTGACGGTGGGGGTTTTCATGCCGCTGACCAGCTCCGCAATGGCAAGGCCCGCCTCCACGTCGCCCCCAACGGTGTTGAGAATGATGAGCAGCCCCTTGATGGAACTGTCCTGCTCGATGGCCACCAGCTGGGGGATGACGTGTTCATACTTGGTGGTCTTGTTCTGGGGGGGCAGGATGTAATGGCCCTCCACCTGGCCGATGATGGTCAGGCAGTGGATCTTGTGCCGCCCGCCCTCCGGGGTCACCGAACCGGAGTAGTAGATCTGGTCCCGGTCCTCCTCCCGCTGGCTCTGGCTGTCGTTTTCCTCCTCGCTGCTGTCCTGTTCCTCGTCCAGGTATTCGGTTTGACTCTCTTGGCTTCTGCGCATGGCGTTCCTCCCCTTCTTTTCCCGGCCCAAAGCCGGGGCTTTGCCCCTAGGATGGGCAGGTAAGGGGGGATTTATACAGGGAGACCGGGGGATGGCAGCTCACCTGCTCAGTTTTCATCTTGGGCCAGGGAAAGCGTTACTTTATAGTATAGCACAAATCCTCCGAAAATGCTCGGGGAATTTTTCGCCCAAGGGATTTCTTTGGCGGATTGATTCCGGGAGCGGGGCGTGCTATACTTTACGGAAGAGAATTTGCAGCAAAGGAGGTCCCGCCCATGGAGCCCTTGACCAACCGCGCCGTCATCCGCCAGGTGATGGAGCGCCACGGCTTCACCTTCTCCAAGGCCCTGGGACAAAACTTTATCGTCAACCCCTCGGTCTGCCCCCGCATTGCAGAGGAGGGCGGGGCCGCCCCCGGGGTGGGGGTTATCGAGATCGGGGCAGGGATCGGCGTCCTCACCGCCGAGCTGGCCCGCCGGGCGGATAAGGTGGTCTGTGTGGAAATCGACAAACGCCTCCTCCCCATTCTGGACGAGACCCTGGGGGAATTCCACAACGTCACTATCATAAATGAGGACGTGATGAAGGTGGACCTGGCCGCCCTTATCGCCCGGGAGTTCCCCGGGTTGGAGGTGGTGGTCTGCGCCAACCTCCCCTACTACATCACCTCCCCCATCCTTATGTCCCTGCTGGAACAGCGGCTCCCCATCCGGTCCATCACCGTCATGGTGCAGAAGGAGGCCGCCAAGCGGATCTGCGCCCTCCCCGGCACCCGGGAGGCCGGGGCGATCTCGGCGGCAGTTCGGTATTACAGCGAACCCAGGATCCTCTTCCCTGTCTCCCGGGGAAGCTTTCTTCCCGCCCCGGAGGTGGATTCCGCCGTTATCCGCCTGGATGTCCTTCCGGCCCCTGCCGTAGCGGTTCGGGACGAAGCTGCCTTTTTCGCCGTGGTGCGGGGAGCCTTTGGCCAGCGGCGGAAAACGGTGCTGAACACCCTCTCCTCCGCTCTGGGCCTGTCCAAGGAGGAGACCCGCGCCCTTCTGGAGGCAGCTGGCGTCTCCCCAGGGGCCAGGGCCGAAGAACTGACCCTTTCCCAGTTCGGCGCCATTGCCAACCAGGTGAAAGCCTGTCCCGGCAAAAGCTAAAGGAGACCCGAAACCGTCCATTGCTCCGGTTCGGTCTTGGTTATTCGTTGTATCATTTTCCTTGGTCCTGCATAGAATAGCAGGTATGGGAAAGGGGGCGACGGCAAGATGCAGGACGAGCGGGAGGATCTATTCCGGGAAGAAGAGCAGGAATGGCAGGAGAAGTGGTTCGACACCCCTGGGGATGTGGACGATTTCATCTTTTACAGCTGCGATTATGGCGACGAGTACCGAAGCGGGCGGTGATCAGGTTCACCCCCGCCGGCGCAAAGGGCGGACCGCTTGCGTCCGCCCTTTTTTATTGACCGTTTTCTATTTTTCCGGGAACCAGAAGATCCGATCCGCAGGCATATTTGCCGTTGTCGCTACAACTGGAGCTGTTCCCCCTGCTCCACCCCGTCCTTCACAAGGGCGCCTGCCGCCGGGAGGGACTTGGTCCGCAGACGGTGGGGATTTTCCACCATCCCCTCGGCGTAGGGACGCACCCACAAAAGGCGCACCAAACGCTTGGCGTTCATGGTGAGGGCCTGGACCCCCTGGGTGTCCCGGGCCGCCTTGGAGGCCACCATGGCGGTGTTCACCAGGAGCATCCGGGAGGCTGTGGTGGCGCAGAGAAGTTCGGTGTCCTCCGGGATGGCGGCGAGATAGACCAGGGGAGACTTTGTGCTGTAGGCCCCCATAAGCTTTTTCCGGTTGGTCTTGGTTTCATAGGAACCCAGGTCCACCTTGGCAAGCTTTCCGTTTTCAAAGGCAAAGACCATGTACCCCTTGTAATCCATGGTCACCGCCATATAGATGGGCAGTTCCCCTGGGTCCATTCCCAGCTTGGTGGGGATGTAATCCCCCAGGACGCTGGCCTTGGTGTCATCGAACTCGCCGGCCCGGCTCTTGTACACCTGGCCCTTGTCGGTAAAGAAAAGGAGATGGGCCCTGGTGGTGGTCTCCACCGTCTGGACGATCTCGTCCCCTTCCTTCAGCTTCTGCTCCCCGCTCATTCGCAGCGACTGGGGAATGATCTTCTTAAAGTAGCCCTCCCGGGTAAAGAAGAGAGTCACCGGGTAGGCGGGGGCCTCCTCTTCCTCCTCCCGGCCCGGGTCGGGGAGGTCGTAGAGGATCTGGCTCCTCCTGGGCTGGCCGTAGTTCTTGGCCACCTCCCGGAGCTGGGCGATGATAAGGGCGTCCACCTTTTTGGGGCTCTGGAGGGTCTCCTCCATTCCGGCGATCTCCTCCAGAAGGGACTCGATCTCCTTGGTACGGTTGAGGATGTACTCCCGGTTGAGATGGCGGAGCTTGATCTCCGCCACAAACTCGGCCTGAACCTGACTGATGCCGAAGCCGATCATCAGGTTGGGGACAACCTCCTTCTCCTCCTCCGTTTCCCGAACGATGGCGATGGCTTTATCTATATCCATCAATATCTTTTGGAGACCCTTGAGAAGATGGAGCTTCTCCTTCTTTTTTTGCAGCTCAAAGTAGATGCCCCGGCGGACACACTCCCGGCGGAAAGCGGTCCACTCCTCCAGAAGGCCGTCCACCCCCAGCACCCGGGGAGAGCCGGTGATGAGGACGTTGAAGTTGCAGGAGAAGCTGTCCTCCAAGGGGGTCATCCGGAACAGCTTCTGCATCAGCTTATCCGGATCTGCCCCGCGCTTCAGATCGATGGTCAGCTTCAGTCCGGAGAGGTCGGTCTCGTCCCGGATGTCGGCGATCTCCCGGATCTTCCCCGCCTTGACCAGCTCCACTGTCTTGTCCATAATGGCCTCCACTGTAGTGGTGGGGGGAATCTCGGTGATGTCGATGCAGTGGCTCTGCTTGTCGTAGGCGTAGCGGCTGCGGACCCGCACCGAGCCCCGGCCGGTAGCGTAGATCTTTTCCAGCTCGTCCCGATCGTAGAGGATAAAGCCCCCGCCGGGGAAATCCGGGGCCTTCAGCGTTTCGCTGATGGGCGCGTTTGGATCCCGGAGCCTGGCGATGGCGGTCTCACAGACCTCCGCCAGATTAAAGGGGCAGATGTTGCTGGCCATCCCCACGGCGATGCCGGTGTTGGCGTTGGTGAGGATGGAGGGGAAGGTCACCGGGAGCAGCACCGGCTCCTTCATCTGGCCGTTGTAGTTGTCCACGAAATCCACCGTGTCCCGGTCGATCTCCCCAAACAGCTCCTTGCAGATCTTTTCCAGCTTGGCCTCGGTGTACCGGGAGGCGGCGGCGGACATATCCCGGCTGTAGGCCTTTCCGAAGTTCCCTTTGCTGTCCACGTAAGGCACCAGCAAGGCCCCGTTCCCCCGGGTAAGGCGGACCATGGTCTCATAGATTGCCTGGTCCCCATGGGGATTGAGGGCCATAGTTTGGCCCACGATGTCGGCGGATTTTCGCTTATCCCCGTTTAACAGGCCCATTTTATACATTGTGTATAAAATTTTCCGATGGGAGGGCTTGAAGCCGTCGATCTCCGGGATGGCCCGGGAGACGATGACACTCATGGCGTAGGGCATATAGTTTTCCCGCAGGGTGCTGACGATGGGCTGCTGGATGACCACGCCGCCGTTTTCGATGTGTCCCCGGGCCCCGCTCCGGCGGGGGGAGGGGGCGTCGGCTTTTTTCTTTCTAGGCATAGGCTACACTCTCTCGTTTCTTCCAGATGATAGGGATAATTTATTGACTGTTATCAATAGCTTCTTTGATCTCTGCCAGATACCTTTGGTTTTCCTCCCGGGAAAGGTCCCGTACAAGGTACCGGGGGGGCATCCTGAATGATGACGGCGGCCCCGAACCGGTCCGCAAGCCGGATCACCTGGGAAAAATCCCGCCTGGCTTCCTCAATGGGGATTATACAGCCGGTGTCAAGAAGCATGAGATACCCTCTGTTTATTTTACGGTCCGCTTTACTGCCTCCAGCGCCTCGTGCAGGGCGTGGGAGGCGGCCAGCTCCCGGATGAACTCCCGGCCCCGGTTCTCGGTGGGGGGGATGCGGACCTCCCGGACCGAGGTCATGGCGTCGCTGTCCACCCCGATAAAGACCAGACCCACCGGCTTGCCCTCGCTGGGCTCGGGGCCGGCATTGCCTGTGACCGAAATGGCGACGTCCGCCCCGGACTTCCTCCTGGCCCCACGGGCCATGGCCATGGCGGTCTGGACCGATACCGCCCCAAATTTGTCCAAGGTCTTTTGAGTGACCCCCAAGACCTTCCGCTTGGTCTCGCAGGAGTAGGTAACAGCCCCCCATTCAAAGGCCCCGGAGGCCCCGGGGACGCTGGTGATCCGCTGGGCCACCAAGCCCCCCGTGCAGCTTTCCGCCGTGGCGATGTGGAGGCCCTTGGCCAGAAGGGCGTGGACCAGGGCGGTCTGGAGATTCCCCACGTTGACGCCGTAGAGGTACTGCCCCGCCTCCCGGCGGATCTCCTCCACCACCGGGTCCAGAAGGGCGTCGGCGCTCTCCCCTTCCCCCACCCGGGCGGTAAGGCGGAGCATCACCTCCCCAGGCTTGCAGTAGGGGGCCACAGTGGGATTCCGGGACTCCCGCATCAGCCGGTCCAGCTTTTGGGCCAGGTCCGATTCCCCGATACCGTAGAAGTGGAGGCAGCGGCTCACCAGGCGGGAGCCTCCCCGGAGGAGGGGCAGCACCTGCTCCCAAAACATGGGCTCGCACTCGTTGGGCGGCCCGGGGAGGAGGACGGCCTGCTTGCCCTCCCACTTCCCTGCCCCGTAGATGAGACAGCCGGGGGCGGTGCCGTTGTGGTTGGGGAAAACGGTGGCCCCCTCGGGCATCATGCACTGCTTCTGGTTGTTGGGGCAGGGGATCCGGCCCCGGCGGCGGAAATATTCCTCCACCCACCGCTGGCTTTCCTCGTGGGGGACCAGTTCCCGGCCCAGGGTCCTGGCGACGGTCTCCTTGGTGAGGTCGTCGTAGGTGGGCCCCAAGCCCCCGGTGGTGATGAGGACGTCGGCCCGGGAGAGGGCCAGCTCCACCGCCTCCCGAAGACGCTCCGGGTTGTCCCCCACCACCGTCTGGTGGTAGAGGTTCAGCCCCGCCTCAGCCAGCCCCCTGGCCAGAAAGGCGGCGTTGGTGTTCACTGTGTTGCCCATCAAAAGCTCGGTGCCCACGCAGAGGATCTCAGCGGTCTTTGGTTTTTGGTTCATGGCACTTCCTTCTTCCTGCTGGGGTTTTTCTTCCGCAAAAAGGCGGACGGGAACGGTGAGATACCCTTCCCCCAGGAGCACCCCGTCTTTGGGGCTCTCCTTGGCAGGCGGCTTTCTTTCCATGAGGCCGTGGGCCCTGTCCTCGGGGGACACGGTTTTGTTGTCCATCCTTCTTGCTCCCTGTTTATTGATTGTTGTCTATGATTCTTCTGTTTCCGTCTTACAGCTTTTAATTATTCTATCAATTTCGTCACACACCCCTTTTAGGTTCTTATCGATTTGCGTATTTGAAAAACGTATTACTCTTAAATCATATTTTTCCAATATATCTGTACGAATCCTGTCGTATTCTTTTCCATCTAACGTAAAATGCTGACTTCCATCAATTTCAATTACTAATCTTGCTTTAGAACAATAAAAATCAACAACAAAATGGTCAATAGGTCGCTGGCGATATACTTTAACGGGGTAATCCCTCAAAAAACCATACCATAATTTTTTCTCCTGTGATGTCATTTTTTTCCGCAAGATACGGGCACCTTCCAAATGCTTTGAGTTATAGCCAGTATAGTCATAATCTTTTTTGCTGAATCCCATGTTGTAAACCCATCCTTAAAGGGAGACCGTTCCCTAACCCCGTAGGGGAAGGCCGCCTGCGGGCGGCCACCTCTCAGTCGCCTGCGGGCGACAGCTCCCCTTTCAGGGGAGCCACGGCCTAAG
>CAJUFK010000055.1 GCA_910585535.1 uncultured Angelakisella sp.
CGCCCGCAAGCACCCCCACCCCGGCGGCCCTGCGGCCGCAGGCAGACCCTCCCCGCCGCTTCGCGGCTAACGGTTGTGCGCTGACTTAGGTTGTGCCTGGAGTCGTGGGCTGTAATATGCGGAAGGCAGTAACACCCCTTGCCAGGGTGGGCTAGCGCCCGACCCTCCCCGGCGGCGGGTTAGCACCCGCTGGCCCACCCTCCCCGGCGCTCCGCGCCTAAGGGCTGTGCCGGGACTTGGGTTGTGCCTGGAGTCGTGGGCTGTAAAAGGCGGAAGGCAGTAACACCCCTTGCCAGGGTGGGCTAGCGCCCACAGGCAGACCCTCCCCGGCGCTCCGCGCCTAACGGTTGTGCTGGGGCGTAGGTTGTGCCTGGAGTCGTAACTAGTAAAAGGCGGAAGGCAGTAACACCCCTTGCCAGGGTGGGCTGGCGCCCGCAAGCACCCCCACCCCGGCGGCCCTGCGGCCGCAGGCAGACCCTCCCCGGCGCTCCGCGCCTAAGGGTTGAGCCGGGGCGTAGGTTGTGCCTGGAGTCGGAAGCTGTAATAGGCGGAAGGCAGTAACACCCCTTGCCGGGGTGGGGGTGCTGGGTTGGGACGTTTTTGGGCTGGATCTGCCAGAAATTGGGACTATTCTAATATGTAGATTAAAACAAATCCTAGGACAATCTCCCCGCACATTCGTGCAAATTCCATATAATTACCTTCCCTGCCACTTGTCAGGGCTTGACAAAGTGCCTTCACAGTTATATCCTAAAATTGTGAACTATATTCAAAATGGAGGGAAAGGGGTCTTGGAGATGAAAGCAGGTGGGAAAGTCCTGTGGAAATCCCCTTGCCGGCGTTGGTGCGCTGTCGCCTTAGCGTGTGTTATGATCCTCACCATGGCTGCGCCGCTGCCGGTCTTGGCTTATAGCGCGGAGACTGAGCCGAATGGTTCAGCGGAGGAGTCTGGTCCTGCGGGGGATTTGGATGCCCCTGTGGGATCGGAAGCGCCTGGAGACAGCCAGCCCCCGGAGGACAGCGCGCCTGGGGAGGATAGTGAGCCGCCGGAGGACAGTGAGCCTCCGGCGGACAGTGAACCTCCGGAGGACAGCGAGCCCGAGGAGGACAGCGAGCCCGGGGAAGACAGCAATCCCCCGGAGGACAGTGATCCCCCGGAGGACAGCGAGCCCGGGGAAGACAGCAATCCCCCGGAAGACGGCGAGCCCGGGGAGGACAGCAATCCCCCGGAAGACAGTGATTCTCCAGGGAACGGCGATCCTGGAGATGGAACCAGCCAGCCGGAGGACCCTCAGCCCCCGGCGGAGGAGACCACACCGCCCGAGGGTACGGTTCCCCCGGCGGAGGAAACCACGCCCCCGGCGGATGCCGAAACCGACCCAGCGGCCCCGCCGGCTCAACAGCCCGGGGCTTCTTTGGCCTGCCCCCATGGGGATCCGGAAAACTGCGGCCTTTGCGTCACCGCCTGGACCTGGCAGGAGGACGCAAACCTAGCAGGTGCTATGCGGTGGATCGAGGACGCCGTCCCGGAGGAAGGCGAAACCTCCGACCAAGCCCCAGCCAAGGGCGGCAAGTGGGTTTTGGGCCTTCCGGGCCTGGGAGAGGAACCCCTGACCTGGGACCTGCTGCTTCCCCTGCTGCCCAAGACAGTGGAAGTGGTCACCGCGGCGGGGAAAACGGTGGTAGACCTGGTTTGGGATTTGGACGCAAACCTGGATGGTGCTAACGGTCTGGAAGGGGCCGTAGTCACCGCCACCCTGGCCGGGGAGTACGTCCTGGCCGCCGACGCCCCGAAACTGGCTGTTTTGGTCGCTGCTGGGGGCGGGGAGGGGTATGCTGGAAGCCCCAAATATGTAAATCAGTGGAGTTTTGTTTTAAGCGAAGGAACAATTTTGGAAGAAGACAAAATTGAGGTAGCAATAGCCGATATAGCTGATACGAATTATGTAAGGGAAATGATAAATATTTCACTTCCTAACAAACTGCGATGCTGGGCTTTTGAAAACGACACTTTATGGCAAACTGAAATAGCCGGTTTTGCTAGAGTTGATGACGAAAATAAACCGGATAAGAAGAAGCCAACCATAGGATGGGATGGCGCAAATTTTAAGGAATATGGATCTGCGACGGGTGGTACTCTTTGGGGACGTGTTGACATTGAATGGGATGTAAGCAAGCTGACAGGCCCATTTGCTTTTGATACAGAATATGTTTTGTCTGCAAAGGTCACAGAAAAAAGTCCTGTATACAGAATTGTTGTGAACGATAAAGTCAAGGGTGGAAATGACACAGACAAAGATCCTGATATGCTGCGTATCTCCATCGTTCTAAAGGACATGGAGCTTAATAAGCATATCATCGACCGCGTTGCCGAACCGGGCAACGTAACGGTGAACCTGTTCGACTACTGGGTTGCAAACTACGGGGAAGAGCCAAAGAAGCCCCAGGGCGACATTCTTCCAGAAACTGACAACCACCTTCGGGGAGATCCCAATGATCCCACAAAGCCCGGTACAAACCGGCATGACCTTTCCGCTAAGGATGATTGGTACACCGGCATAAACGAGGGGCACCTGCTGATCTTCGGCGACGGGATTATCCATGCGGGCCTTTGGAACAAGGGTGCAGGGGAAATGACCCCCTACGGACAGAAATACGCCGGCATGGAGGAAATCGTCCGCCCGGTTTTGGTGGACGGCTACCCCGTTATCAATACCGCATTGGCCAAAAAACAGCTGACCGGGGTCACGGATCCCAATGACCCCAACTACCGGGACTATACCAAGATCGGGGACTTCCGTCTGGCCGGCGACCATGTAGACGCTGAGTACACCGGGGATAACATCCAAAACCTAAGCAAAACCTTGATCGAGGCCTGGGAGGGTACGACTGGCCAGACCTTCGGCGCGGACACCCTGGAATCCTTGGACTATCTCTTCGACCCGACAAAAGACAACAACTACAAGAAATCCTACACCGACGTAAAGGGCCTTTTCCAGCTGGACGACGAAGGCAATTTTTACTACAATATGCGGGACAACTTCGCCGAATTTCGGGAGGGAACACAGCTTGACCCCGAAAAGCCGGATTACGACCCCAACCGCTTTATCCTGTACGATAATGGGGCCACCACAAGAACCGACGGCGAAAAGAGCATCGGCAACTTCTTCCCCTTTAACAAGGGGAGCGAGGTGTTCAATACGCTGGACGGCGACAAGCTGGGAAGTACCGTATACTGCGCCCGGAACACCATGAACCACCACCTGGGCATGACCGTGGAGGTGGACTTCCGCCAGCCTGCCAAGGGTAAGATAAACACCGGCATCGGCGGCGGCACCCCCATGACCTTCGGGTTCTCCGGGGATGACGACGTTTGGATCTTTATTGACGACGTGTTGGTTCTGGATCTGGGCGGGACCCACAGCGAGATCTATGGCACCATTGACTTTTCCACCGGGGATATTTTTGTGGGACGGGCCTTTGACAGCCATGGCATCCCCGAAAATCCTAAGGATCCTGCCAACCTGGTGACCCAGACCACCCTAAAGGCCCAGTACGAAAAGGCCGGTCTGGCGGATACCACCCAGTGGGCGGAACAGACCTTCGCCAGCAATACCAGCCACACCCTAAAGATGTTCTACCTGGAGCGGGGCAACTACGACTCCAGCATCGCCCTGAACTTCAACCTCCAGCCCCTGCTCCACCAGCGCCTTGTGAAGGTGGACCAGAACGGCCGCCCCCTGAAAGGGGTGGAGTTCCAGCTTCTGGAGGCCGAGGAGACCACCGCCGGGGCCGCCGGCGCCATCCAGTGCCTTTACACCGACAGCGGTGACCGGGGCAAGACCTTCTATATCAAAAAGAAGAACGACGTCCCTTTGGTGGAGCTGGCCACCCAGGATGACGGCTCCGCCGTCTTTATGAAGGACGGCCAATACTTCAACTTCGCCGACCGTGGCGACCAGTATTACATCCTAAAGGAGAAAAAAGCCCCTGACGGCTACCGGGACCTCCCGGTGGACATCGTTCTCCACTACGACCCCGCAATCTCCATGCTTTCGGTGGCCAACCGCTGGACCACCGGCGCCTACGCCTGCTCGGTCTCCAATATCACCGCCGCCACCAGCCTTACCTACAGCAAGGTGGAAGACGGCGAGGTGAAGCCCGGAACCGAATTGGTCCCCGAGGAGGAGCAGGCGGATGGCATTGTTGTCGCCGTTCCCCTGATGCTCAAAAAATCGGATCAAAGCTGGATGGCCCTTTACGGCAGTAACCTGGGAGGATTCCAGCCGGTAGATATTCCCAGCGGCGGGGACGAGGAGGCGTGGAAAAAGGCCATCCTCCAGGCGGCGGTTCAGCAGGCCGGCGCCGGGACCGACAGCATCGCGGGCTGGCATCTGGATTGGGACAGCGGAAACCGCCGCCTTATTGGCACCCTGTTCGACCTGCCCGGCCTGGCCAACCGCTACCTTCTTAACGACCCCGTAAACGGCGACCTTCAGATGATCTACGGCATCCTTTCCAAAGACAAGCTGGCGGCCCTTGGCATCACAGGGGCCGACGCCACCCAACGTTACACCTCCCTCTATGAGTATATCCAAAGGGAAGGGGTCGAAAAAACCCTTGGGGATCTTCTTGACGGCTTCCGGTTCCTCAGCGTCAAGCAGTTCAACCGGGATTTCCGCTCCCTGATCTACATTCCCAACGAGCGCCGGGAGCTGCGGGTCCTGAAGATCGATCAGGACGGCCAGCCCCTGGCGGGGACCGAATTCGGCCTCTTCTCCGGCAGCGAGACCACCCCCAGAGCCAGCGGCGTCACCGACGTCAACGGAATGCTGATCTTCTCCCCCAGCGGGGTAAACGGTGTCCCCGGCCAGGCAAACGCAGTCTGGGCAAAGGCCGGTGACGGCGCCCAGTATTACCTCCGGGAGACCAAAGCCCCGGCGGGCTATGACCTTAACCCCACCCGAATCCCGGTGGTGGTGGGATACTACTCCATCTACGCCGACGCCGGGAACCCGAAAAACGGGGTCAGCGTCATGGCCGGGGTGGGCACCCTGACCCAGACCATGCGCCAGCACGCCACCAACGGAGAGGTGGACATCACCCTCCAGGACATTTCCGCTGTCATGCAGATCCAGGACAGCAATCAATTCGACCTGACCGGCTGGCGGGACGCAAAGCTTTCCGGCACCACCATCCCCCGGACCATGAACCTGCACTTTAAGAAGAATACCACCGAAGGGGAGGACTACGGCCTCCACGACGAGGACGGCGGAAAGGTCTATACCCCCTACTTTATCACCAATTCCGGTTACATCCGCACCCGGATCATGCAGAACTGGGCGGCCCTCACCGGCGGCCTGTACGAGGGCGCCAGCCCCGACGCCAACATGGAGAACCTATACGACACCGACCTGACAAACCTGTTCAGCATGGTGAACATCGTGGTGGTTTCCGACCGGGTCGACGCCGAGATCACCACCGGCAGCCTCACCGTCAGCAAGGAGCTGATTGGGCCCGGTCTCACCGAGGCCGATTACATCCTGCCCTTTATCTTCACCGTGGAGCTGCAGGACACCAACGGCGACCCCCTGCCTGGGAATTTTGAGTACCGCTTCTACGGCAAGGACAAGACCGGCGAGATCGCCAGTGGGGAACAGCTGCTCCTCCGCCACGACGAGGCGGTGACCATTCTGGGCCTTCCTGTGGGGACCAAGTACACCATCACCGAAAAGCCGGTGGATGGCTGGTTTGTCGACCCGCCCTCCGGGGTCCACACCGGTACCATCATCAAGGACACCATCGTTTCCGCCCCGTTCACAAACAGCAAGGAGCCCCCTGACGTTCCTTCTTCCTCTTCCTCTTCTTCCTCGTCCTCCGGCAGCAGTGAAAGCAGCAGCGACAGCGGTGGAAGCGATCCCGGCTCCGACCCCCACGATCCCTCCGACCCGGGAAGCAGCACTCGCTCCTCCGGCACACCGCCGGATACCGGCGACGAAACCGAAACCGGCCAATGGGTGTTCGCCAGCGTTCTGTTCCTTGTAGGCGTTGCCGCTCTCTGCCTGGCGCGGTACCGCAAGCTGAAGGATCCCGAATAAGAACCGGTTATGAATACAGCCTCTAACCTCCGGCCGCCCTTTTCCGGGCGGCCTTTTCCTTGCAGTCCCCCCAAAAGATGTGGTATACTGGGTCGTAGAACGTTGTCCCTAACGCCCCGGCCTTTGCCGGGCCATCCCAAAAACAAAGGAGTGACCGCCATGGAAAAGGCCCCTGGCCGCTTACAAGCCCTTTTTCTGGACCTGGACGGAAGCCTCCTGGACAGCCGCCGCCAGGTGGGGGCCCAAGACCGGGAGACCATCGCCCGGCTCTTGGCCCGGGGGGTTCGCGTCTGCATCGCCACCGGGCGGCACTACGAGCTTTCCATGCGCTACTGGCGGGAGCTGGGCTGTTCCGGACCTTTCCTGGCCTCGGACGGGTCGGTGCTTTACCACCCCGGGGAAAGGCGGGTGCTGTTTTGGCGCCCCATTCCCGGTGACCTGGTCCGGGAGGTGCTGGGCCGGGCCATGGCCCGGGGGGAGGAGTTCTACTTCCACGCCCTGGAAGCCGCCTACTTCAGCCCAAACTTTGGGCGGATCGGGGTCTGGCAGGACTACGCCGCCGCCTGCGCCCCGGAGGATCT
The DNA here is from genome assembly GCA_910585535.1 of uncultured Angelakisella sp. Lineage (GTDB taxonomy): Bacteria > Bacillota > Clostridia > Oscillospirales > Ruminococcaceae > Angelakisella. Next base: position 6,680 of record CAJUFK010000055.1, read on the forward strand.
TCATCCCGCCCTGGGCCAGATGCCCCGCGGCTATCTGGACGATTCCCCCCAGGTGATGACGGTGATGTTCCACCTTCCCACCCCGGAGTTCCGCCAGGAGCTGGAGCGCCTCTGCCGGGGGCGCGTCCCTCTTTACCTCCAGCCGGAGGGCCGCGTGGCTGTTCTCAGCTCCCCGGACTGTGACAAGGGCCGCGGGGCCGCCCGGCTGGCCAGCCTGGAGGGCTTCTGCCTGGAAAACGCCATGGCCCTGGGGGACACCGGCAACGACCTGCCCCTTCTCCGGCGGGTGGGCTGGCCGGTGGTCCCGGAAAACGGCAGCGCCGACGCCCTGGCTCTGGCCCGCTACGTCACCGCCTCCAACGACAACAGCCCGGTGACCTGTGCAGTGGAGGCGCTGTTCCCGGAATATTTGGCGTAGGAGCGCATTTTTCTCGTAAAAACCCTTGCTCCTAAAAACCATTTGTGATAGAATATTCCATACAGCCGCCAATAAAGCTAAGACGGCTTCCTGACCTCTTTTGGGGCAGAATGTGTGATCGTAAGGAGAGTGTATCGTAATGAATCAAATCATCGAAAGTTACAAGGATATGTGGGTCAACTGGAAAAACTTTTCCGGGCGCACCCGCCGTTCCGCCTTCTGGTACGCCGTGCTGGCCAACATGATCGTCAGCTGGGTGCTGGGCTTCATCAGCGGGATGCTGGACCTGACCATTATCGCCAGCCTGTATGTCCTGGCAGTCTTTATCCCCAGTATCGCCCTTTGCATCCGCCGCCTCCACGACACCGGCCGCGCCGGCTGGTGGTACCTCCTGGCTTTCCTTCCCATTGCCAACATCGTGCTGCTGGTCTTCTTCTGCCAGGACAGCCAGCCGGACAACCAGTACGGCCCCAGCCCCAAGGGCTACGCGGCGCCTCCCATGGGCTACGGCGCGCCCCAGGGTCCGCAGTACACCCAGCAGACCCCTCCCTACCAGCCTCCCCAGGGCAACGACAGCAATGGCGGCGGCAACAACTACTACCAGGGACCCGAACTGTAACCCTCCCCCGTTCTCAAAGCCCGGCTTTCGCCGGGCTTTTTTGAAGGTGCCTTCGTTACCACCGCCGCCGGAGCCCATCCCTAGGGGACGGGCCAGAAACCGTTCAGCACAAACGAAAGTGGACCCCACAGCCCAAGACAAACAGGGCGGCGGGTTGGATTGTAAACCATAGGCCGGAGTCCTTTGGCCGTTCTCCGGGGTCCAGGGGCAAAGCCCCTGGGCGCTCTTTGCCTCCTTTCGGCAGCGCCAGAAAGGAGGTCCGCCGGAAGGGCAAACGCCGTTAAGCCGTCTACCGCTGCCAAGCCCAAGAATGAAAACCCAGAGATGGGACGCCCAAAGGGCCACTGCCTACAAAAAGGCAGTACGTTTTCAATCAGGCGCAGAACCCACCCCACAGCGCCCAAAAACAACCCCGCCAAGCCCAACCCACAGGCCAAAATCGAAGCAAACAAATCCCCCCTTTTCCCGCCCCCGGGAACCCATAAAGGGGCTTTTTTGCAGAACAAGCAAAAACACCCTTTTATTCTTCCGGAAAAAATGGTATAGTAATAGCATATTATCAAAATCCGCCCTTTCCGGCCTCACCCGCACCGGAAAGCAGAAACGGGAAAAGGAATGAAGCGTATGAAACGGGAAAAATCCTGCGGAGCCCTGGTGATCCGCAAAAATGGTGAACAGTATGACCTCGTCCTCCTCCGCCACCGGTTTGGCGGCCACTGGTCCTTTCCAAAAGGCCACGTGGAAGCAGGCGAAACCGAGCGGCAAACCGCCCTCCGGGAGGTGAAGGAGGAGACCGGCCTCTCCATCCGCCTTTATGACGGATTTCGGGAAAGCGTGGAGTATTTCCCCCAGGCCGGAGTGAAAAAACAGGTGGTCTATTTTCTGGGGGAGGCCCTGGGGGATGAACTGATCCGCCAGGAGGAGGAGATCAGCGAGCTGCGCTGGGCTCCCCTGCTGGAGGCCGGCGACCTGGTGACCTTCGCCAACGATAAACGGCTGATCCGTTTGGCCAAAAAACGCCTGGGGATCCTGGAGGACCCTGCCGGACCCCGGCAGAACCGCCGCCGTCCTCCCCGTCCAAAACCCAGATCCGCCCGCCGCCCCCGGTAAAGGGAGGGACCCACCGTGTTTAATCGACCTCTCTCCGGGGAGGGCCAGGGCCGTATGGCCCAGAACCCCGCCCGAACCATCTGCCTCAGCTTTCTGCTCATCATCGGGGTAGGAACCGCCCTGCTCATCCTTCCGTTTGCCTCCCGGGACGGAACCGTTACCCCGCCTCTGGAGGCCCTCTTTACCGCAACCTCCGCCACCTGCGTCACCGGCCTGGTGGTTTACGACACCTGGAGCCATTGGTCCGCCGCCGGCCAGGGAATCATCCTTGTCCTCATCCAGGTGGGCGGTTTGGGCCTGGTGACCATGGGGGCCTTCTTCCAGGTGGTGGCAGGCCGCCGCCTGGGTCTGCGGACCGCCGACCTGGCTAAGGAGTCGGTAAACAGCGATTCCTTTGCCGGGGTGCGCCACCTGGTCCGAACGGTGATTCTGGGGACCTTTCTGGTGGAGCTGCTGGGAGCCCTGGCCCTGGCCGTCACCTTTGTTCCCCGCCTGGGCCTCCGGGACGGCCTGGCCGCCTCCGCCTTTACCTCGGTCTCCGCCTTCTGCAACGCCGGCTTCGACCTGATGGGCCGGGAGGGCACCCCCTTCGCCTCCCTCACCGCCTTTGAGGGCAACTGGCTGGTGACCCTTCCCGCTATGGCCCTGGTGGTGCTGGGGGGACTGGGCTTTGTGGTCTGGGACGATCTTCTCAAGTGGCGGCACACCCATACCGTCACCCTGCATACCCGAATCGTCCTGATCCTCACAGCGGCGCTGCTGGGGGTGGGCTTTTTGGGATTTCTGGTCCTGGAATGGGGGAATCCCGGCACCCTGGGGCCTCTTTCCCTGCCGGGGAAGATAAACGCCGCCCTCTTCCACTCGGTAAGCTGCCGGACGGCTGGCTTTAACACAGTGGACCTTGCCGCTCTGACAGACCAGTCAAAGGTCCTTTCGGTGCTGCTGATGTTTGTTGGGGCAGGCCCTGCGGGCACCGGCGGCGGCGTAAAGATCACCACCGCCGCGGTGGTGGTAATGACCATCGTCTCGGTGATGAGCGGGGAAGAGGACGCCATTATCCACCGGAGGCGGGTGGAACCTCAAACCGTCTACCGGGCCCTCACCCTTATCACCATGGGGTTGCTGATCGTTGCGGTATCCACCGTGGCCATCTGGTTTTCCCTGGGGGGAACGTTCACCCTTACTGACGTCCTCTTTGAGGAGACCTCCGCCTTTGCCACGGTGGGACTTTCGGTTGGGGTCTCCGGGGCGGTGGGCATCGTGGGAAAACTGGTGCTCATCGTCAATATGTTCCTGGGGCGGGTGGGCCTGCTTTCCCTGGCTCTGGCCATGGCCATGAAGAGCGGCAGCAGCAAGGAGGTCCTGCCGTCAGCGCGGATCATCATTGGATAGTGAAAAAGGAGAGGACAGCCGTTGTCCTCTCCTTTTTGGGAATTATCGATCCGAAGGGGCGTCTTTCCCCTTTCGGGAAACCGAAAGCAGGGACAGCAGGATCAGTCCGCACCCCGCCAGGGCAGAGGGGGTCAGAAGATCATGGAAGATAAGAATGCCGGAAAGCAGGCTGACCGCAGGCTCCAGCATATTGATAGCGGCCCCGGTGGACGCCCCGGTTACCCGCACCCCAAAAGCAAAGAGGACCACCGCCCCCATGTTGCACCCCTGCTGGCATAGGGCCATCAGGTAGGGAACCGGAGAGGGCACCAGGGACAGGCTGTTGGTGAAAAGGGCAAAGGCCCCAAAGACAGCGGCACTGACCCCGCTGAGGTAGAAAAACAATACAAAGGGGTCCAGCTTGGCAAAGGCGCTTTTGTCGTTGGCGATGACGAAAACGCCGTAGGTCACACTGGAGGCCAGGGCGAAGAGGATCCCCAAAAGGGGACCCTTTCCGGCAAACCCGCCGCCGGGGCCGGCGATGAGAACCACCCCAGCCAGAGCGCAGAGAATGGCGGCGATTTTTGCCATAGAGAGCTTTTCCCGAAAAACAGCCGCCATCCCTGTCATAACCAGCACCGGGTAGGCAAAATGGATCGTCGTGGCAACGCCGATGGAGATATACTGGTAGGAAAGGGTGAGAAGGGAGGAGGTGCCCAGGGTGGAAAGACACCCGAAAAGAAGCACATCCTTTAGGACCACCCCCTCCACCTTTGGGGAGACCCTGCGAACTGCAAGGACAAGGTTTCCCAAAAGAAAGGCGACGGCGTTGCTGAGAAAGAGATAGGCAGGGATGCCGGAAACCTGGGTGGCCAGCTTTACAAAGGAGGGAATGATCCCGTAAAGAAAGGAGGCCCCGATGAGACAGCCCACAGGATGGGCTGTGAAGCGATTAGAAGTGGTCATTATTTTTGTTTCCTTTTACAGTGGGCTCCCTGGTGGTTCTTCACCGGCAGCCTCCAGCTCCCGGATGAAAGAGGGAACCTCCGAAAGGCTGTCCAGAACGGCCCGCGCCAGGGCCCGGATCTCCTTGTCGGGCAAAACAAGATCAGGGATCATAACCGGGATCATGCCGGCCCGGTGGGCGGCGCGGATCCCGTTGGGGCTGTCCTCCAGAACCAGGCACCGCCCCGGGCCGGCCCCAAGGCGGCGGGCTCCAAGGAGAAAAATATCCGGGGCCGGCTTTCCGCAAGGGACCATATCGCCGTAAACGGCGTCCTTTAAGTAGGGGAAAATCCCGGTCCCCTCCAGGAGGGGGAGGGCGTCTTGTCTGATGGTGGAGGTCGCCACGGCACAGGGGATGTCCCGTGCCTTTAAGAAATTCAGCAGTGCAAAGACGCCCGGCCGCAGATTTGGATTTTGATAGCGGGCCATGTATTCCTCCCAAAGGCGGTCCGCTTCGGCCTCCACCGCCTCAAAGGGGTACTGGAGGCCGTACCGCTCCAAAAAGATCTGCCGGACCTCGGCGTTGCTCCGGCCCATAAGCTGGGGGGAAAGCTCCTCCTCAAAGGGGAGGGAAAGGCGGGCGCAGGCTTCCCTGCGGCAGGAGAGGCTCAGCCGCTCGGTGTCCAAAAGCAAACCGTCCATATCCAAAAGGACGGCGGCGATCCGTTTTACTCCCATTGGGTGTGGAACACCCCTTCCCGATCCTTCCGGCGGTAGCAGTGGGCGCCGAAAAAGTCCCGCTGGGCCTGGAGGAGGCTTGCAGGGCAGTCCGCCGTGCGGGAAAAATCAAAGTAGCTGATGGCGCTGAGCAGAGCCGGGCAGGCCGCCCCGCTTTGGACAGAGAGGGCGGCAGTCCGCCGCCAGGCGGCCTGGGCCTTCTGGAGGACCGGTCCAAACACCGCCGTTCCCATAAGGTTGGCGCAGTCCGGTTCCGCCTGGAAGGCGGCGGCGATGTCGTCCAGGAGGCGGGCCCGGATGATACATCCGCCCCGCCAGATCAGGGCGATGGAGGCATAGTCCAAATTCCAGCCAAATTCCTTGGCCGCCGCCCGAAGCAGGGAAAAGCCCTGGGCGTAGGCGCAGATCTTTGCGGCGTAAAGGCTCTCCTCCAGGTCCTGCAAGAAGGCGGCCCGGTCCCGGATGGGGGGAGCCTCCCAGGAGAAGCGCCGGGAGGCCGCCACCCGCTCCTCCTTTTGGGCGGAGAGGCACCGGGCAAAAACCGCCTGGGCGATGGTGGGAACAGCCACCCCCATGGACAGCCCCTCGGTGGAGGTCCACATCCCGGTGCCCTTTTGGCCGGCGGTGTCCAGGATCACATCAACCAGGGGCTTTCCGGTGTCCGGGTCCTGGACCTTCAGGATCTTCCCGGTGATCTCGATAAGATAGGACCCCAGCCGCCCCCTGTTCCATCCCTCAAAGACGGCCTGGCACTCCTGGACCGTGAACCCGGCCACCTGACGCATCAGTCCGTAGCATTCACAGATCAGCTGGATGTCGGCGTACTCGATCCCGTTGTGGACCATTTTTACGTAATGCCCCGCCCCGTCTTCGCCGATGTACGTACAGCAGGGGGAACCGTCCTCCGCCTTGGCGGAGATGGCGGACAGCAGCGCCTCCAGCTCCCGGTATGTTTCCCGGTGGCCGCCGGGCATCATACAGGGGCCCTCTAAGGCGCCCCTCTCCCCGCCGGAGATCCCCATGCCGAAAAAGCGGATCCCCTTGGCCCCAAGGGCTTTCTCCCTGCGCCGGGTGTCGGCGTAAAAGGAGTTTCCGCCGTCAATAACAATGTCCCCCGGATCCAGCAGGGGAAGCAGCTGGTCCGTCACCTGGTCCACTGCGGGACCGGCGGTTATCATCAAAAGGACCCGGCGGGGACGCTCCAAAGCCTGGACAAAGGCTTCCAGACTGTAGCAGGGGATCAGGCCGGGGCGGTCCGCCCCCCGGTTTTCCAGAAAGGCCCGGGTGACCTCCGGCTCCAGGTTGCAGACCGCCACCTGGTAGCCGTGGCCGGCGATGTTCAGGGCCAGGCTTTGGCCCATAACCCCCATGCCGTAAACTCCGATATATGCGCTCATCGCGGCGCCTCCTTTTTTCAAAAATCAGGCTGGCTTTGCAGCTCCTTCAGCTCCACCTTGGCCGCCTCCAAAATGGAGGGGTCACAAAGAAGATCCAGGGCGCTGTATGCCAGAACCTTGCTCCCCAGCTGGACGACGAATTCTGCCCTGGGGGACAGGGCCAGCTGGCGGAACCTGGGGGTGTGGTTGGAGATCTTCTCCTCCGGCAGAAGGGTGGGGTAGGGCATGACGCCGGGAATGACCCGGTTCAGGTTGCCGAAGTCCTCCCCGCCGTTGTCGTCCACCATCCCCGGCATCACCGGTTCCCCCAGAAGCTGGAAGTTTTTCCGCACCACCTCCGCCAAGACATAGCTGCATACCCGCCCCTGGTAGCCGGGTTCCTCCTGGATCTCCACCTTGCAGCCGGCGGCCAAGGCCCCGGCCTGAATGCAGTCCCGAACCCGCTCCACCGCTTTGGTCAAAAAGGACATCTTAAAGCAGCGGACGCTGACTGCAATCTCGCTTTTATCTGGGATCAGGCCGTTTTCCTCTCCGCCGTTCAGGATCAGCGGCATCACCTGGACCTCGCTGGGGAGCTGGTTGCGAAGACAGCCCAGGGCGGTATAGCAGACCACGGCGGCGTCGGCGGCGTTTAATCCGTCCTCGGGGTGGCTTCCGGAATGGGCCCCCTTCCCCCTGTAAACCGCCCGGAGGCGGTAGGAGGACTTGCAGTTGCCGGCGATCTTGGTGGTGCCGGTCGTCGGGTGGAGAAGGAGCATGGCGTCGGTTTCGTCAAAGACCCCCGCCTTTTGCAGAACAATCTTCCCGCCAAAGGCCTCCTCCGCCGGCGTGCCCACAAGGCGTAGGGTCCCGGGAATCTTTTCCTGCTTCATCACCGCCCCAAGGGCGGCGGCAGCCCCCACGGCGGTGGAGGCGATCAGGTTGTGGCCGCAGGCGTGGCCGATGGGAAGGGCGTCGTACTCCGCCAGAATATCGATAACCGGGGCCCTGATCCCGGTAGGGCAGCACTCCGCCAGAAAGGCCGTCTCCAGGCCGCCGGTGCCGGTTTGGGGGGAGAGGCCCCGCCGGGTCAGGTACTGGGTCAGGGCGGCGCAGGCTTTCCGCTCCTGGAGGTACAGCTCCGGGTTTTCGTGGAGATACCGGCTCAGTTCCCACAGGGCGGGCTGGTCGTCTTGGATCAGCCGGTCCAGCCGATCCTTCAGCGCGGAAACATCATACACAACAAGGACTCCTTCCTTTCTTCGGGCCGCGCCGCCTGGACCAAAAGACCCAGACGGCGCGGCGGGAAATTTAGAAAATTCCGATCAGGGATCCCAGCAGGGACACAGCCAAAATGGCGGCGATGACCATGTTGTAGTTCTGGCCCTTTTTCTTAAAGTACCAGTAGATCCCCATGATGCAGCCCAGGGGGAGCAGGCCGGGAAGGATGGAATCCAGAATGCTTTGGATTTGGATTGGCGCCATGTTTTCCAGGGCGATCTCCAGGGGGATGGTCAAGCTGACGTAGCTGGACCCCAGGGCCCCCATCATAAACAGGCCCATGATGCTGGCGGCGGTGATCAGCTCGTTGATGCGGCCGCTGCGGAGGATGGAGTGGATGGAGGTCCGGCCGGTTTTATACCCGGTCATCCAGCACCAATAGGCGATGGAGCAGGAGACCACGGCAAAGAGCAGGGGGATAAAGGCCCCAAGGGCAAAGCCCTGGACGGCAAAGGTGATGCCGATGCCGTAGATAATGGGTTTCAGGGTGCCCCAGACGATGGTGTCGCCGATGCCGGCCAGGGGACCCATGAGGCCGGTTTTAAGGCCGGTGATGGCCTCGTCGGGGATGTCGGCGCCGTTGGCCCGCTCCTCCTCCATGGAAAGGACGATGCCGGGGATAAGGCAGCCAAAGTCCGCTTCGCTGTTGTAGAACTGCAGGTGGCGCTGAAGGGCGGCGGACAGGTCCTCCTTGTTGGGGTAGAGCTTTTCCAGGCAGTTGGAGATACTGCCGCAGAAGAGCAGGGCCTGAAGACGCTCGTAGGAATTGGACTGCTCGGAGGAGGCCATCCATTTGAACCAGGACCGGCGCAGGTCCTGCTTGTTCAGGGTCACAGCGGCCCCTTTTCCCTTTTCACTCATACTTCCGTCGCTCCTTTCTTAATGCAAAGCATGGCGATGCAGGCGCCAAAGATGGCGCAGGCCATGGTGCCAAGGCCCAGGAACTGGACCAGGAAGAACCCGATAAAGAAGAAGGGCATAAGCTCCTTCTTGCCGATGACCATAATGGTGATGGCAAAGCCCATGGCCGGAAGGATGCCGCCGGCCACAGAGAGACCGTGGGTGATCCAGGCAGGGAGGATCTCCAGGAAGGCGCTGATGTACTTGGAACCGAAGAGGGTGGCCAGAAAGACCGGGAAGAACCGCAGGCAGAAGTTAAAGAGGGTGGTGGGGACAAAGAGGCACCAGGTCACCTTTTGGGCGTTGCCCTCTGCGGCGTACCGGTCGGCCATATGGATCCAGACGGCGTTTACCGTGCGTCGGATCTGGTCGATAAAGACGCCCAGGACGGCAAACGGAACTGCCAGGGTCACGGCGGTGGCGACGTCCATATTGCTTTGCAGCGCCACCGGGATGGCGATGAGGGCGGCCAGAGAGGGATCGGCAGGCATATTGTTTCCGGTGCTGACAAGGCCCAGGTACATCATGTTGATGTTGGCGCCCAGAACCACGGCGGTGGGGATGTCCCCCAGAATGACGCCGATCCAGAAGCTGATAAACAGAGGGGTGCCGAGGGCGGCGTAAAAACTATAAAAGAAGCCGGAATTGGAGACCCAATACCACACGCCGCAGAAGATGGCCAGAATGATAAGCTGTGCAGTCATAAGAATACCCCTTTCGCTTTATTTCTTTTTGGTCGCAAACCTTTCGATGGCCTCGCGAAGCTCCAGGCGGGGCTCGGCAGGGACCACGTGGAGGTAGACAGAGCAGCCCAGCTTTTCCAGCTCCTGGAGTTCCCCGGCGTCCCTTTCGTCCAGGGTCACCCCGGGGCAGATCGTAACCCGGCCGCTGTCGCCGCCCAGGCCCCCCACCTGCACCTCCCGGATGCCGAAGCCCTCCTGTTTCAGGGCCAGGGTGGTGTGAACCGTTTTTACCAGGACAAAAAGACGGCCCCGCCCCATCTGGTCCTTCTTCCAGGCCGCCACCGCGGCCTCCCTGGAGTAAACCTCCACCTTCATCCCCGGGGGCGCTGACATTCGGTAGATGTCGGCCATAAAGTCGTCCTTGGCCAACTGGTCGTCAATAATGACAATCCGGTCGGTTGGGGTCTGCTTCAGCCACTTGACAATGACCTGGCCGTGGATCAGCCGGAAATCGATCCGGAAAAGACTGATTTCTGCCATAGCTGCGATTCTCCTTTCCTATCCGCTGGTGATTTGTACGGACACTCCTCAAAAAACTTCCTCAAAGCAGGGCATTCAGGTACTTCTGGCTTTTGCCGGAGAGGGACAGCAGTTCCTCCGCCAGGGATTCCGCCGGCCTGGTCTCCCTGCGAAGGCTGTCCAGCTCTAATAGCATGGCCAGGCTGAGACCGGAAAAAGCCTGTACGTCATATTTTCTCAGCAGCATCCGGGCAATATTGCAGGGGGTGCCGCCATAGATGTCGGTAACGATGTAAGACCCAGCAGGCGCTTTTTCCAGGACCTCCTCCACCTCTGCCAGATAGCGCTCCGGGGAGAGCCCTGGCACCAGCGGAATCGTGTGTACTGCGTCCAGGGTTCCCGCGATCATGGAGGCGCTTTCCAAGATCGCTTCGCATAAACGCCCGTGGGTCAAAAGTAAGATCCATTTTTCATTTCCCGCCACGAAAAAACCTCCTTTCCTTTTGGTCGGCTTTGTGTCCGTATGACCAATATCAATAGGCAAGTTTTGTACCAACTTGTGTGTCAAATTCCCGCGAAAGGTTGGGAAAAAGGAAAAACCCGCCGATTTTTATACAATCTGTACAAAATCGATGGGATAAAATTGTGCAACGGCAAGGCCGAAGGATCCCCGCAGTTGGGGGCCTTCGGCCTAGTGTGTCAATCTATGTCAAGAATGTCCAGGATATAGGCAAGTTCTGTGTCAGGGATCCGCAGGTTAAAGTCCTGTTCCAGCACCGCGACTGCGGAGCGTGCCAGGCGGGTAAGGGCGGGGTCCCTTCCCAGCCGTTCCTCCACGCCGTCACAGGCCAGGTATTGGTTTTGGATCCCCCGTTCCACCAAACAGCAAACATGGATGTAGTAGCAGAGCTGCACCCGGCTGAGATCGGGCCAGGAGCGCTCCTCCCAGATCCGGCGGAAGGAACGCTCCGCCGCCCGGCTGGCCTTTACCGGATCCAAAAAGGCCAGGTACTCCCGGAGCATATTGTCCACCAGGTAGCTGGGGACCTCCCGGCTGGGCTCGGAGACGGACCGGTCCCGCCCCTGGCCCTGGAGGAGATTTTCCAGGGACTGGAACCCCTGGCCCATTACGATCTCGTCGGTGGAGATGTAGGGGACGCCTGGAAGGTGAAGGTCCTGGAAGCCCACCACCGCCACCGTTCGGGCCGCGTCCTCCTCTGTCAGCTCCCGGCCCCGGTATTCCATGGCCTTTACCTCCACCTGGAGGGGGGTGACCGACGGCACCCGCTTTTGAATCAGCTGGGCCAGGCGCTTTGCAGCCCCCAGGCCGCTGGCGCAGGTGGTGACGATCAGGGGGCGCTCCTGTCTGCGGACCTGGGCGGTGACCTCCTGGGAGACCCCCTTGGCGATGTACGGGATGTTCCTCATCAGGCTTTCGGCGATGGAATCCAGGGTTTCCGAGGGGAAAAGGCTTTTTCGCACCGCCTCCAGAACCAAGGGGGTGGACACCATGTCGATGCCCCGCACCGGAATGCCGGTTTTGCGGTTCACCAGGTCGGCAAAGGCGGTAAGGGAGCCCATGTCCGCCAGGAGGAGGACCCCCTTTCCCTCGTCGGCTCTGCGGACCTGGAGGCAGGCCCGTTGGAGGCAGTGTTCCACCGATTCGCTTAGGTCCATATCCACCGCCTTGCAGCGGTCGGTTTTCAAAAGGAGGTTGGCTACCTCCGCCATGCTGCTGGCCGTCTGCTGGCCGTGGGCCAGGACGACGACCCCCACAAGGCGCTCCTCTTTGGGGGCGCTGCCGTCCTCCCTGGAGCGGAGAAAGGCGGAGAACAGCACGATCTCCTCCTCGGGGATGGAGACGCCCAGCTGCCCCCGGACCATCTCCCACATCCGCCTTGCGGCGGCGTACTCCTCCGGCCGCTCTTCCATAAGGCCCCGGAGATTTTCCGGCCGGACGTGGGTGGCGTACTGGGTGTTGATCCGCTCCAGAAGGACCGAGACGTGAAGGGCAAAGGCCACCAGGACCTTTTGGGAGATGGTCCGGCCCAGCATCTGGCCGGCGGCGTTTAGGGCGCTGGCCGCCGTGTCGCAGACCCGGTGGCTCACCATTTTGTACAGCTTTGTGTTCTCCTCCCGGCTGGCGGCCAGGGAGCTTTTGCTCATCAGCCCGCTGATGTAATCCTGGATGAACAGGTTGATGTTCTCCCCTACAGAGGCCTTATCCATGTTGCGGCTGGTGTACTTTTCGTAGAGCTGCTGGATCTGCCCGTAGAGCTGGGAGGTGTCCGGCTCGTTGTCCAGAATGGGGGAGCCGTCGTGGAAGGTAATCTCCTCCTGGTTGCCCAGCTCGTCCCAAAGCTGCTGGATCTCCTTTCTGCTGCCCTCCAGGTTCAGGACCCCCTGGGCCACCTCGTCGGGGACCACGTGGATGCCGATGTGGATGCAGGGCTCCCTTCGCCCCCGAAGGGTGTGGTCCAGGTAGCCCCTGGCGCAGCTGAGCTGGATGTTGCTTTTCAGCTGGCCCATATTCCCCTTGGGATCGTAGAGGAGCAGCCCCCGGATGACCTTCCAGGAGACCTTTAAGGGGTGGCCCAGGGCGTCGGCCTCCCGGATGAAGAACCGGCGGATCATGTTAAAGCGGTCGGTCAGGGGGTACTCCCGAAGGGCGGGAATGCGAATGACCATGGGGATCCGCCGGAGGAAGGTGGTGAGGATATGGGATTCCACCTCCTCGCTGGTGGCGCAGACCAGGCGGAGATTCACCGGCACCGGCCGCCCGGTTTTTCCCAGGCGGTGGAAGTACCCCTTGTCCATCAGGGTAAAAAGCATCTCCTGGCCCTGGGGGGGCAGGCGGTGGATCTCGTCCAGAAGGAGGACCCCGCCGTCGGCCCGGTCGATGACCCCGGGCTGGTCCCGGTCCGCCCCGGTAAAGGCCCCCTTGGTGTAGCCGAAGAGCTGGGAGAGAAGCAGCTGGGGATTGTCGGCATATTCCGCGCAGTTAAAAAGGATGAATTGGGCCTTGCTCTCCAGCAGTTCCATCTTCCGGGCGAAGTGATACATAGCCTCGGCATACATGGTCTTTCCCACCCCGCTGGGGCCCACCAGCAGGGTGTGGAGCCCGTTGGGCGGGTAGATAATGGCCGCCTTGCACTGCTTTACCACGTTGTCCAGACTGGGACAGTAGGAGAGGATGAGGTCAAAGTCCTCTGCGATGTTCCGCCCCACCGGACCCTCGATGAGGGCGTCCACCGGGCAGGCGCTGCGAAGGGACTCCAGCACCTGGGAGGGGGCGGAGTCAATCTTCAGCAGCCGCTGCAGGGTCCCGGCGTCGAAGTAGGAGACCGGTCTGCCCCGGACCTTTACCGCCGCCCCTGCCAGGACCAGCTGGTTCAGTTCCCGGCTGGCGTTGGCCCGGTCGACACCGCAGTTGGTACAGATTTCCTCGGTAGAAAAGCCGTTAAAGCCATCCAGGATCTCTTTTCGCCCTACCTGCCTGCAAAGGGAACGCAGGCTGGAAAGGACCCGCTCGCTTCGAGCCATAGGGATCACCTCTTTTCCGGGATCGTTTGGGTCTATTATAGCATGAAGCGAAGGGAAATGATAGAATTGGCTATCTTTTGGGAGTGGTTCGATTGCGGATATTTATTGCCGCAGGGGGCACCACGTCCGAAAGGCCGCCTGGCGGCGGCCTTTAGAGGTCACGGACCTTGGGGCCTTTGGACCCAAGGTCCTGTTACTGGCGCCGTCCGCGCAAAACACCCCACCGGGGTGTATTTGCGGGGAACTCGATTGCAGGGC
>CAJUFK010000056.1 GCA_910585535.1 uncultured Angelakisella sp.
CTTTGCGGCTGTTGTGGCTTATGACTCCAGGCACAACCTACGCCCCGGCACAACCTTTAGGCGCGGAGCGCCGGGGAGGGTGTGCCAGCGGGCGCTAGCCCGCCCCAGCAAGGGGCGTTGCTACCTTCCGCCTTTTACATCCCACGACTCCAGGCACAACCTACGCCCTAGCACAACCCTTAGGCACGGAGTGCCGGGGAGGGTCTGCCTGTGGGCGCTAGCCCACCGCGGAGCGCCGGGGAGGGTGTGGGTGCCCGTATAACTCCGCTACCGCCGCGGCAGCCCTCCCGTATTCCTCCGCAACATCCCCCGGCGCCAAAATCTTGGCCTGAACCCCAAAATTCATCAGCCACCCAAAAAAGATAGGACTTACCTTCACCCGTAACGTGGCCGTAAAACTCCCGTCCCCCCGGTCCTCTAAAAATACATCCTCCCCAAAGCGATCCAAAACAACCTCCGCCAAATTATCCGAAAATTGTACCTCCAATTCCCGAAGCGGCCCGTTGTACATCCCAAAGGTCCGTAAGCTGTATAGGGAAAGATCCAATTCCCCCCCTCCGGCAGCCTCCCGGGAAGATAAAGCCTCCTCCCCCAAAACCCGGATCTGGGACATCCGATCTACCCGGAAGTTGGTCACCCCGTATTTGGGGTAGTGGCAGATGAGATAGTAGTTGTCCTCCCCCCAGGAAAGCGCGTAGGGACTGACAACGTATTCCTCCCCCCGGTTCTGCGGCACCTTCCGCCGGGCCAGATCGTACTTGAAGTACCGAAAGGCGATCTTTTTCTTTTTGGCTATTGCCGTGTGTATCGCGTCAACATTGAGGTAGATCCGCTCGTTGGTGGTCTTGACCCGCCCGCAGACGTAAACCGACCGCTGGAGCTGCTTGGCCAGATGCCGGCTTGTAAGCCGCTCCAGCTTGTGGATCAGCTGCTCGCTTTTGTTCCGGGTGATGAACTTGGAGGACTGTACCGCATCTACCAGAAGTTTCAGTTCCGGCAGCTGGAAATCCCGCTCCCCCACAAAGTAGAGGGTGCGCCCCTCCCGGCGAACCCGAACCACGTCTACGCCGCAGTCCCGAAGGGTCTCCAGATCGCTGTAAAGACTTTTCCGCTCCGCCGTCACCCCCCGCCGGGCCAGCTCCTGGGCCAGCTGCTCCAGGGTGAGGCCGTGGTCCTCGTCGGTTTCGGCCAGCAGAATCTGCTGGAGGATGAGGAGCTTCTGCTTTTGGATGGGCATTTAGGTTCCCTCCACATGGCTGCGGATGCGCTGGATAATCATATCCAGGGCCACCAGGTTGTGTCCGCCCTCCAGCATTACAATGTCAGCGTACTTGCGGCTGGGCTGGACGTACTGCTCGTGCATGGGCTTAACCGTGGTGAGATACTGGCCGATGACGCTTTCCAGGGTCCGCCCCCGCTCCTTTACGTCCCGAAGGATCCGCCGGAGGATCCGGGTGTCGGCGTCGGTGTCCACAAAGATCTTAATGTCCATCTGCTCCCGAAGACGGGGGTCCTGGAAAATAAGGATTCCCTCGGCGATGACCACCTTGGTGGGGCGGACCTCCTCTGTTTCCCCGGTGCGGTTGTAGATGGAGTAATCGTAGACCGGGCACTGTACCGCCTCCCCAGCTTTGAGACGGCGGAGGTCCTCCGCCATCATGGCCGTGTCGAAGGCGTCGGGATGGTCGTAGTTCAGCTTGACCCGTTCCTCGTAGGGCAGTTCGTCGTGGCGTTTGTAGTAGCTGTCGTGGTAGATAACGCTGACGTCCTCCCCGAAATATTCCTTGATCTTCCGGGTAACCGTCGTCTTGCCGCTGCCGGTCCCCCCGGCGATGCCGATAACCATAGTCCTGCCGGTCTCTCCACTCATAAAAACACCCTCCTCTAAGACTCCAGGCACCCGTTAAATGCCTTGTACAGCGTCAAGGGCCGCCAGGCCCGCTACAAAAGCCTCCCCCCCAGCCCCTCGGCAATGGTCACTGCCAGGGGCAGATCGATGGAGGTCTCCTTCATCTTCAAAGCCCGAATCTCCACCCCGGCCAGGGTCCCGCCTCGGAGATCCGCCTTGGCCAGATCGCAGCCCTGCATCAGCGCTTGGGTAAAGACCGCGAACCGCAGGTCCGCCTCCCGGAAGGAGCAGTCCCGCAGGTCGGCGTGGGAAAAATCTGCCCCAACCAACTCGGTTTTGGCAAAGGATACCCCCCTAAGAACACAGTAGGAGTAATCCCCGCTCCCCAGGGAAAGCCCGGTGGTCTTGGCCCCGGCGAAATTGGTGCCGGTGCATTTGCACCCGGTAAAGGCTGCCCCGAAGAGATTGGCCTCGTCAAACAGGCAGTTGAGAAAGGCGCAGTCCTTGGCCAAGACCCCTGCCAGGTCGGTGAACCGGAAGCGGCAGCCTTCAAAGACACAGCCCGCCAAGCGGCTCCCCGCAAAGCTCCCCCCAATAAAAACACAGCCTTCAAAGCGGCAGCCAAGCAGCTCCGAGTCGGACCAGTCTCCGTCCCGGAACTCCTGCTCCTGCCAAAGATCCTTTTCCCAGGCCATGACGACCCCCTCCTATCGGTTTTCCCCGGCGGCAAACTGGCTGTTGTACAGCTGGGCATAAAGGCCGTTCTGCTCCAGGAGGTCCTTGTGGGTCCCCTCCTCCTGAATGCCCTCCTCGGTAAGGACCACGATCTTGTCCGCCCCCTTGATGGTGGAGAGGCGGTGGGCTACCACCAGGGTGGTCCGGCCCTGGCAAAGCTGGTCCAGGGCCGCCTGGATCAGCTGCTCGGTGGTGTTGTCCAGGGCGCTGGTGGCCTCGTCCAGGATGAGAATAGGCGGATTTTTGAGGAAGACCCGGGCAATGGCGATGCGCTGCTTCTGTCCTCCGGAAAGGCGGACCCCGCGCTCCCCGACCAAAGTGTCGTACCCCTGGGGCTGGGCCAGGATAAAGTCGTGGATGTTGGCCCGGCGGGCGGCCTCCTCGATCTCCGCCGGGGTGGCGTCAAACCGGCCGTAGGCAATGTTTTCCCGGAAGGACCCGGGGAAGAGAAAAACATCCTGCTGGACAATGCCCACCTGCCGCCGGAGGGAGGAAAGGCTTACAGCGGTGATGTCCTGGCCATCTACCAGAATCCGGCCCTCGGTGGTGTCGTAGAACCGGGGGACCAGGTGGCAGAGGGTGGTCTTGCCGCTGCCGGAGGGTCCCACGATGGCCACCTTCTGCCCGGCGGGGATGGTGAGGTCCAGGTGGCGCAGCACCGCCCGTTCCCCTTCGTCCCCCTCCCCGGTGTAGGAGAAGGAGACATCCCGGAAGGTGATCTCCCCTTTGGCGGGGGGCAGGGCAGGGGCCCCCGGGGTCTCCCGTTCGCTGTCGCAGTCCATAACCTCTACGAACCGGGCGAAGCCGGTCATGCCCATTTCGTACATCTCGGCAAAATCCACCAGGCGCTTGGTGGAGTTCATAAACAGGGAGACGTAAAGGATGTACTGCACCAGCATCCCCGGGGTGATGGAGCCGTAAAAGGTGAAAACCGCCGCCCCCGCCAGGGTAGCCCAGTAGAGGAGATCGGTGAGGAAATAGAGAAGGGTGTAATACTCCCCCATGGCCTTGTACCCCCACTCCCGGCTGGAACGGAAGGTCTGGTTGGCCCGCTCGAAGCGGCAGGCTTCGTGGTCCTCCCCGGTAAAGGCCCGGCTGACCCGGATCCCGGCGATGCTGCTTTCCAGGTCGGCGTTCATCTCCCCCACGGTGCGGCGCATCAGGGCGAAGGCCTGGTTCATCTTCCGCTTCTTCCAGATGGCGGCGGCCACGATGGCGGGGATAAAGGCGAAGATGATAAGGGTGAGGGGAAGGCTGGAGCGGGACAGGATGGCAAAGGAGCCAATGAGGGTGACGGCGGTAATGAGGATCTCCTCTGGGCCGTGGTGGGTCAGCTCGCTGATGTCCTGGAGGTCCCCCACGATCCGGGACATGATGACCCCGGTCTTGTTCCTGTCGAAGTAGGAAAAGGGAAGCTCCTGGAGTTTGCCGAAGACCTCCCGGCGCATATCGGTTTGGATCCGGACACCCATGGCGTGGCCGTAGTAGGTGACGACATACTTGCAAACGGCCTTCAGCAGGTAGAGGACCAGGAGGAGCCCCAGCCAGAAGATGAGATCCCGGAACATCTGCCGGGGGATATACAAATCGATGATGTCCCCGGTGATGGTGGGGTAGACGAGATCGAAGGCGGCCAGGAGGAGGGCGCAGACGAGATCCAGGGCCAGGAGGGCTTTATAGGGCCGGAAGTAGGTAAGAAGGCGTTGGAGCATAAAGCGGGGCTCCTTTCGTTTTTGTCACGATGTCACTACCAGTATAGTAGATTAAAAGAAAGAAATCAAGGCGGCCCAGCGCCCGGGGAGTGGTCCGATTGCGGATATTTACCGCCATGGGGGGCGCCGCGTCCGAAGGGCCGCCTGGCGGCGGCCCGAACAAAACCCAGCCCAACCCCCCACCAAAAAAAGAGGACCCCACCGGGTCCCCTTCCGTGAAATAACAAACCCTGCCCCAGAACAAGCCTACCGCTCCAGCAGCGCCTCCACCCGGCGGTGATCCACCGCAACCACAGCGGTCTGATAGGGATCGTACAGCACCATCCCCGGCTTGCCTCCGTTGGGCTTCCAGACGTGCTTTACAAAGGTGTAGTCCACCGGCACCTTGGCCCCGGCAGCCCCGCCGGCGCCGGTTCCTGCCGCCGAGTTGCAGGCCGCAATCACCGCTGCCTCCTCAATGGTCCGCTCCGGAATCTCCCGAGCGCCGTCGGAAACGATGATAACGTGGGCCCCATGGATCTTCTGGGTGTGGAGCCAGAGGTCGTAGTTCCGGGCCTCCCGGAGGGTCAGCTGGTCGTTTTGCAAATTGTTTCGTCCGCAGAGGATAAGGAATCCGTCCGAGGACCGGTAGCGGAGAGGGGCCAGCTTCACCGGCCGCTGCTTCTGCTTCTGGTCCCGGCGGAGATACCCCTGGCTGATAAGTTCCTCCCGAATGCCCTGGAGTTCCTCCTCCGAAGCGGCCCGCTCCAGCTCGGCGATGGCCGACTCCAGATACAAAAGCTCCTGCTCCCCCTTGGCGATGAGTTCCCGGAGCTTCCCCTCGGCGGTGGCAGCCTTGCGGTACTCCCCGTAGTATTTCTGGGCGTTTTTGGCTGGGGTATAGGTGGGATCCAGGGGGATCTCCACCTCTTCCCCGTCACCGGAAAAGAAGTTCTGGGCCCGGAGGGACCGGTCCCCCCGCTCCATCCGGTAAAGGTTGGCGGAGATGATGTCCCCCCACTCCTTGTACCGCTGGCGGTCCCCAGTGTTCAAAAGCTCCTGGCGCTGGTGCCCCAGCTTGCGGCTGAGACGGTCCCGAAGGGTGCAGAGGCTTTTGTGGAGCTGGGCGGTTTTTTGACGCATCCGCTCCCGGCTGTCCTTGCCCTGGTAGAAAAGATCCAGAAGGGCGCTGTACCCCTCGGGGTGAAGGACCTCGTAGTCCTCCGGGTACTGGCGAAGATCCAGGTAGGAAAATTCCACCCACTTGCCAGCGGGATCCCGAACCAGGGTGGGGGCGCCGCAGCCCTCCCCCAGGGCGGTGGCCACCGTGCCCAGGTAGAACTCCAGCCGCTCCTGCTGCTGGGGGGAGAGGGCGGAGGGAGTGAGGTCGGCGGAGCCGCAGACAAAGGCGCTGACCTCCCGGCAGACCAGGGGGGAAAGACCCTGGGCCTGTTCCAGGACGGCCTTCCAGAGGGGAAGGTCCCGCCCGGTGAGGATGGCGGAGGTCAGTTCCCGGGGGGAACAATCCAGGAGGGACTTCTTCTCCTGGGCAGGGGGCAAAACAAAGGTCATCCCAGGAAGGACCTGGCGGACCTCGCTGGTGACAAAGTCCACCCGCTTTGCGGCGTCGATAATCTTCCCGCGGCAGTCCACCAGGATGATGTTGCTGTGGCGGCCCATAATTTCGCAGATGAGGGAGGTCTCCACCTTATCCCCCAGCTCGTTTACCGTCTCGAAGACCAGGCGGAGGACCCGGTCCAGTCCCTGCTGCTCTGCCCGGAGGAGTTTCCCGCTGCCCAGGTGCTTGCGGAGGAGCATACAAAACATGGGGGCGGCCTTTGGATTTTCCAGGGACTGGGTGGTAAAATGGACCTTGGGGGCGGTGGCATCGGCGGAGAGGAGCAGCTTTTTGTTGACGCCGGTGGCCCGGAGGGTGAGCATCACCAGCTCCTTGCCGGGCTGGCTGATCTTGTCGATCCGGGCCCCGGCCAGGGTATTGATCTCTTGGGTGATCTTGTGGAGGTAGCCTCCGTCAAAGGGCATGGGAAAACGCTCCTTTCGGGTTTGGATGGGGGTCGAGTTGATCGGGGAGCATGAGGGCCCGGGGACACTCCATGGTATCCAGGGGGAGCTCCAGCCCCCGGGAGAGGGCGATCCTGCCCAGCATGATGAGGCCCATGTCCAGCAGGTCGATGTAGGGGTCCCGCCGGTCCCGGCGGAAAAGGACGACGAAGGCGTCGTAGAACCGCTGGCCGTCCCGATCCAGGAGGGCGTCCAGGATGTCCATCTCCTGGAAGATGGTCTTGCAGGTCCACAGCTTGCCCTTGTTCTCCCGGATGAAGGCGCAGTTGGCCCGGACTGCCTCGTCCTCCCCGGCGTAGAGCCGGATGGAGGTCTCCTCCAGGGCCTGGACGCACCGGGGCAGGCCGGTCTGGTCTGCGGCAATGAGCCGCCGCCCCAGCTCCAGGGCCAGCTCCCGCGCCCCGGCCAGGGCCGCCCCCTGGAAGTACGGCAGCGCCCGGAGGTTCACCGAGGTGACGCACCGCTCCCGGGTCTCCGGGGGGAGGTCGTCGAACCAGCGGCAGGCCTCCAGCCGGTGCCGGGCGGCCAGGCGAAAGCTCTCCTTGCAGGCGGCGGTATCCCCGGCCAGCTGCTGGAACTGGGCCATTTGCAGATAGTCGTGGGAAAGGTTGTAGTAGTCGAAGTAGCGGTGGAGTTTGGGCGGGGCCTCCAGGGCGGCCAGGTCCTCGGCGATGGCCTTGGTGTAAAATTCCCGCAGCCCACCGGGGGAGACGAAGCGTTGGGCCATCTCCTCCAGGCGTTTGGTTCTGGGATTGATCCTTTGCGTTTGCAGAGGGGGCATGGCGGGAGGCTCCTTTCGGGTGTGGATAGGGTGAGGTCAATCTAAAATTCCCACGATCAGATAGAGGACGCAGAAAACGCCGCTGGCGAAAAAGGAGCCTAAAACAAAATCTACGACCCCTCTGGCGTCGTCCTTGACCTTGTTCCAGTCCTCGTCATCCGCCGGGGCAAAGGTAAAAAGAGGGCCGTCCTTGATCTGCCAGAAGCCCCGGACACGCCGCTCCTGGAGGCTTTTTTGGTATAGACCCTTTTCCCTCTTCCATTCATAGGGGTAGTGTTTTTCCAGGTAAGCGTCAAACCAGCGGCCCTCCCGGAAAGCTGCGATCAGGACAAAGAGCCAGTAGGCCGGGACAAAGCCAAAGGCCAGTACCTCTTTGCTGATCGTTATCCCCAAAAATGTTTTGAGGAGCATGGGGGAGGTAAACCAGCAGAGGAGGATGAACCAGTATTTCTGGATGGAGTGGGGCTTGTCGTTTTTCATCCTAGGTCGTCCTTTCTGATCTAAGCTGGGGAAGAAGGAGGGCTCCCCCTCCATCCCCCGGCCCACAGGCCATATATTCCGCCGGAGGCTGGGCGTAGCCCACGTCCGCAGGACCAAAGCCGTCTCCAACCCCGCCGCCTGTGGCGGCTTTGCCCGAAGGGCTCATCCCCGCCCGCAGGCGGGGACACCTTTTAGAGCATCCGTCTCCAGGCACGACCCAAGCCCTGGCAGGATCTTCCGTAGGGTGTGACTGCGGGCCCTGGCCCGCCGGCCCTAAACTTTGCCTGTCTCGATTTTTACCCTGCGCTTGGCCTAACCCTGCCGGAACAGGGCGATGAACTGCCGGTATAGCTCCCCCGTGGAGCCCTGTATATCCGCCGCCAACCGCTCCAGCCCGCCCCGGTGCAGCTCCTCCGCCACCTGGGCCAAAGCCCCCGAAACATCCAGTTCCTCCTCCACATGGAAGAAGTCCCGGCTCTGCACCTTGCCGTACCGCCGGCGCAGTACCCGTCCGGGCTCCTCGTCCCCCTCCAGGGGGGCGCCCAGCTCCTCGTAGAGACGGGCGAAGTCCAAAAACAGCTCCCGGAAGTCGTTTTCCGCCTGGCGCTTAAACTGGGCCACCACCTTCTCCTCATCCAGGATGTCCGCAAAGCGGATCTCCAGCACCGAGACCTCCGCCCCCAATTCCCGCATCCGGGCGGTGAGCTTTCTGACACTTTCCAGGAGGCGCGGCGTCTGGGGCACCATGGCCATGCCGTGGTAATACTCCGCCCCCAGCTCCTTGAGCTTCCGCCAGATGTACACCCTGGCCCGGGAGGGCTTGGCCGGGGCGGTATAGGTGATCCCCAGCCATACCCGCCGGGGATCCTTCCCTGTCTTTTCGCTCATAGCGCGCCCTTCTTCCCGCCGGTCCGCCTGAAAAATTCCCTTTGGTGCTTTTATCGTATTGTATCAAATCTTCGGGCAAATGGCAAGCTGGAATGATAAAACTTTAACAAAAACAAGATCCCCACAGGCCTTTTCAGGAAAATCCCTTGTAATTGGGGCCGGGATGGGGTAAAATAAGGAATAGCTGAAAAACCCTGGAAACACCACTGCAAAATCAGAAAGGAGTAGACTTAACCATGATTACCTACAACAAAGTCACCATCGAGGATCTGGACGTTGCCGGCAAGCGGGTGCTGGTCCGCTGCGACTTCAACGTTCCCATGAAGGAGGGGGTCATCACCAATGACAACCGCATCGTGGGGGCCCTGCCCACCATCAAATATCTGATGGAAAAGGGCGCCCGCCTCATCCTCTGCTCCCACCTGGGCAAGCCCAAGAACGGCCCCGAGGAGAAGTTCTCCCTGGCCCCTGTGGCTGGCCGCCTTTCCGAGCTGCTGGGCAAGACCGTTGTCTTTGCCAATGACGACAACGTGGTAGGGGACAACGCCAAGGCCGCTGTGGCCGCCATGAAGGACGGGGACGTGGTCCTGCTTCAGAACACCCGCTTCCGCAAGGAGGAGACCAAGAACATCGAGGACTTCTCCAAGGATCTGGCCAGCCTTTGCGATGTCTACGTGGATGACGCCTTCGGCTCCTGCCACCGGGCCCACTGCTCCACCGTGGGCGTGGCCGGTCTGGTAAAGGAGACCGCCGTGGGCTACCTGATGCAGAAGGAGATCAAGTACCTGGGCAACGCGGTGGAGGATCCCCAGCGTCCCTTCCTGGCTATTCTGGGCGGCGCCAAGGTAGCTGACAAGCTGAGCGTCATTGAGAACCTGCTGAACAAGGTGGACACCCTTATCATCGGCGGCGGCATGGCCTACACCTTCCTCAAGGCTCAGGGCTGCGAGGTGGGGACCTCTCTGGTTGACAACGAGAAGGTGGAATACTGCGCCAATATGCTGAAGAAGGCGGAGGAGAAGGGCGTGAAGCTGCTTCTGCCCATTGACACTGTGGTGGCGGCATCCTTCCCGGATCCCATTGACGGGCCGGTGGCCACCGAGGTGGTAGATTCCCACAAGATCCCGGCGGACAAGATGGGTTTGGACATTGGGCCCAAGACTCAGGAGCTGTTTGCCAAGGCGGCCAAGGAGGCCAAGACGGTGGTTTGGAACGGGCCCATGGGGGTTTTCGAGAATCCTGTTTTGGCGGCTGGCACCAACGCGGTAGCCAAGGCTTTGGCGGAGACAGACGCCACCACCGTTATTGGCGGCGGGGACAGCGCGGCGGCAGTGATGCAGCTGGGTTATGGGGACAAGATGACCCACATTTCCACTGGCGGCGGGGCTTCTCTGGAGTATCTGGAGGGGAAGATCCTGCCGGGCATTGCGGCCATCGCCGACAAGTAAGGGAAAGCAAGACTGATTGACCCGGGGGGCGGGCGGAGCGACCGTCCGCCCCCCCTTTGAACTTTGGGCTCCGGGTTGGTGCTGGTGGTCTGTACAGGTTTCTGCCTTTACACAATAGGCTGTGCTCCTGATTGCCGACGTTTCGGTTTGTCGATAGGCCGTGACCCTTTGGGCGTGCGCTCATTGGGCTTGCATCCTGGGACCTGTCTCTGGTTGATGGCTAAACGACGTTGCCCTTCCGGCGGACCTTCTTTCTGGTTCGCCAGAAAGAAGGCAAAGAGCGACCAAAGGCTCTGCCTTTGGAATCCGCCAGGGGGTTCCCCCTGGACCTCCCAAAGGATGGGGCAAACGCCCCATACCCTCTTATCCCTGCGGGGCTATAGGAAGTTCCCCTGCGGGGGGAAAACCCCCTCCGGCTTCGCCTACGGGGCCGCCCCCGAGGGGCGGGGGGATTGGACCGTCTAGGGAGCCTCCGGCGGAATAAAGCCGCCGCCGGGCGGCGGGGGTTGGGGACGTTTTTGGTGCCTCCGGCGGAATGAATCGGCCTGCGGGCCGGGGGTGGAGTGGGGCCTCGTTCCGGTCTTACAAAAATTAAATCTGAAAACAAAGGAGGCGTTGTTCTATGGCGGCTGTTTTTGCCTTTGGCATCTTCGGCCTGATCTGGCTTGGCGTCATGGTGGGGCTTATCATCCTTTCCGGCTTCGGCCTGTACCGGATGGCCCAGCATGCCGGGGCCCCCAGCCCCTGGATGGCCTTTGTGCCGGTGGCCAGCTCCTACCTCACCGGGCTGCTGGCGGAACGCGCCTATTACACATATAACGGACGCACCCGGAAGCTGGCCTGGTGGTGCGTCATCGCCAACGTGATCCCCTTGGGTTTATTCGCCGTCTTTGCGGCCTTCTTTTTCCGCACAGTCATCGCCGCAGGCGGGGCCCTTGCCCCGGAGGAGGTGGCCGGTATGACCCCTCTGATGTACCTCCTTAACCTTGTTGCCCTTCTGCCTGCTATCCTTTACGGCTACTGCCTGTATTATATCTTCCGGGATTACTCTCCGGATAACGCGGTGCTGTTTGCCATTGTGGGGGTCCTGTTCCGGATCAGCTTTGTATTTCTGCTTATCGAGCGAAACACCGTCCCCGTTTCGGTGACCGGCTTTGGGGCCTACCCCTACGGGCGGCCCAAATACGACCGGTGGCACCGCTGGAACCAGACGCCGCCCCAGCAGTACGGCCCTGGAAGCTGGCCGCCCCAGGGGGGCGGACCGGGAACAACGGGGCCCGGGGACTACTACCAGAACCGCTGACCCGAAAGGAGACAAAGGAAAAGATGGTACTGGTTCTTCTCATACTTTATTTTCCCCATGTCCTTTGGTCTGTCTACCTGCTGGCTTTGATCCTTCCCCGCATCGGGGGCTATAAGATGGCAAAGCACGCCGGGATTCCCCGCCCGTGGCTGGCCTTTCTGCCGATCGTTTCGGGTTATGTTCCCGGGCTTTTAGCGGAACGTTCCTGTTATTTTTACACCGGACGGAAAAGGCGGCTTTCCCTTTGGCTTCCCATCAGCTCGGCGGTTTATTTGGTGGCACCTTGTGTCCTTTGGGGAATCATTCTAGGGATTCTGTACCAAAAGATATTTCTTGGGCCGGCACAGCAGGCAGTGATTTCGGTGGCAGTTCTGGCGCTGGAGCTTGTCTGCTTTGCCCTGAAACTTTACGCTTCCTATTATCTCCTGAAGGACTACGCTCCCAAACACCCCCTTCTTCTTCTGGTCGCCGGCACGATTTTAGGGATCAGCTTTGTCTACCTCTTTGCGCTGCGAAACACCGTCCCCGTTTCGGTGACCGGCTTTGGGGCCTACCCCTACGGCCGCCCCAAGTACGATAAGCGGCACCGCTGGAGCCAGGTCCCGCCCCGGTAAACCGGGGGACCAGCAACAGAAAGGGGGGAACCTGCTTGAATGTCGGTTCTATGCAGCTGCTGTCAATGGGGGTCGGGGTGTGGAAACTGGTGGAGATCCTTGTTTGGATCCTTCTCCCGCTGATCCTTTCCTTTTTCGCGGCATACCGCATGGCCCGGCACGCAGGGCTTCCTCACCCTTGGTTGGCGTTCCTGCCGCTGGTAGGGCACTTCTATATCATGGGCAAGCTGGCGGAACCCTCGGGCTTCCACCGCACCGGACGGAACCGCTGGCCCTCCCTTTGGTACCCCTTTTGGTCGACCATACTCATCCTGTGCCTTGCTGAAATGAGGTTGGAAGCCTGGCTCAATGGGTTTTACGTCACCGGCATCCTAACCGGCGTCCTTCTCTTTTCCTGGGCGGCGACAGCCGTTTTGAACGCCTACGTCCTGTACTCTGTCCTGTGGGACCGGCTTCGCCGCCGGGCGGGCCTTTACACCTTCCTAAGTATGATCCTTCCCCTGGAGGGCGTCTTTCTCCTGCTGGTGATGGATCTGGTGCCCCGGTCGGTCACCGGAAAAAAACAGTACCTGGACGGCCAGCCCCGGTACGATAAAAACCACCAGTGGTCGCCCCCTCCCCCGAAGAGATCCACAAAGCCGAAAAAGAACCCCTGACCCGAAAGGAGGCCACGCCGGATGGACTACCGGCTCCTGTTTCTCCTGCTCCTCCTGTGGGTCTTCGGCGGCAGCGGGTACGGCCTGTTCCGGATGTCCCAGCACGCCGGGCTCCCCCGCCCCTGGCTGGCCTTTTTCCCCTTGGCCCGGGTCTGGCACGTCAGCCGCCTGGCGGAGCGTTCCTACCGGTTCCGGCACCCCAAAGAGCCCCGGGATTTCCTGGCCCGGAACCTCCTCTCCTTCCTGCCCCTCCTGCTCCTCCCCCCGCTCTGTTTCCTTCCCGAGGCGGCGGACGCCCTGGGCGGCTTTTGGGGCGTGACCCTTGTGGTGGCCCTGATGTGCTGGTTCCTCTTCTCCGCCTTTCACTCCTACGAGTGGCTTCTGAAGGACTACGCCCCCCAAAAGGAGCTTTTCCACACCAGCTGTTTGTTCATCATCCCCTGCCGCCTTTTCCGGGAACGGGATACCGTCCCGGCTTCGGTATACGGCTCGGTCCCCAAGGACCGGCCTCTCCCCAAATACGACAAAAACCACCGGTGGAAAAGAAACCCACCCCCCAAATACCCCTGACCCGAAAGGAGACTGACCCGCCATGACCCCCTACCTTGACTCCAGCAAGTTCCTGTTCTTTATCATTGTCCTTCTCTTTTACCTGGGGCTGGCCTTTGCCGCCCATCTCCTCTATTCCTTCGGTCCCTACCGGATGGCCAAGCACGCCGGCATCCCCCACGCCTGGATCGGCCTCTTTCCCATCGGGACCTCCTGGCTCATCGGGCTGCTGGCGGAACGCTCCCTCTACTGCTATACCGGCCGGAGGCTCCGCCTGGCTTTGTGGACCCCCGCCCTCCAGGGCATCGGGACCTGCGGCGCCCTTATGGTTGTCGGACTGGCCCTGGCGGATGCGGACTTCTCCGGCTTGGTAGTTGCCGCCCTGGTCCTCACCCTGGTGGGATGGGTGGCCGGCACCGTCTTTTCCCTCTACTCCCTCTACTACCTGTTTAAGGACTACGCCCCGGAAAACGCCACCCTCTACACCGTTCTGAGCATCTTCTTCGGCTTCCAGTTTATTTTCCTCCTTATCGAAATGAACACCGTCCCCGTGTCGGTGGCAGGGCCGGGGCCCTTTCTCTACGGGCGGCCTAAGTACGACGCCCGGCACCAGTGGAGCCCCGCCCCCGCCCAGGGGTACGGCTATGGGAGCTATCCCCCGGCCCAGGGGGGCGCGCCCTGCAACGGCCAGGGATACGGCCAGCCGCCCCAGGGGGGAGAGACCCCCTGGTTCTACCAAAACGGCGGCTACGCCCAGCCCCCGGCCCAAGGGCCCTCCAACGGACAGCCCAACTTCTACCAGGGGGGCGGCTACTACCAGCCCCCGGCCCCCCCGGAACCCCCCCGGGAGGAGAAGGAACCCCACAACGGCCCTGAGCTTTGATGAGGAGGCTCCCGGTTATGGACGGATTGTATTTTCTGGTGGGCCTGCTTTTCCTGGTCGGGGCGGCCTGGTTCGCCCTCTACCTCCTCCAGTGCTTTGCCCTGTGGCGGATGGCCAAGAGGGCGGGGCTCCCCTGGGCCGGACTGGCCTGGGTGCCCTACGCCCAAAACTGGCTGCTGGGCTGGCTCTGCGACCGGGGGTGTGACTTCCGCACCGGGCGAAACTGGCGGTTCCGCTACATTCTCCTGGCGGTGTCCCTGGCGACCCCTTCCTTCCTCAATACCTACCTGATGGAGCGC
The DNA here is from genome assembly GCA_910585535.1 of uncultured Angelakisella sp. Taxonomy (GTDB): domain Bacteria; phylum Bacillota; class Clostridia; order Oscillospirales; family Ruminococcaceae; genus Angelakisella. Next base: position 14,259 of record CAJUFK010000056.1, read on the forward strand.
CTCTCCCTTCCCACCCTCTACGACCTGATGAATCGCTGGGGGCTGTACCAGTTCCCCTCCCTCCTCCAGACGGCGGGGGCGGTGGTGACGGCCTGGGGGCTCTACCACCTCTACGCCGACTACGTCCCGGGGAAGGAGACGGCCTACGCGATCCTTTCGGCAGTGGTGCCTATTGCCGCGCCGGGGATCCTCCTCTTCCGCCTCCGGAACCGGGTCCCCCTTTCCGAAGGAGGAACCCCGCCTCCGGCTCCGCCGGCTTGGACCACCGGGACTACCGGCCCTGCCCGGTATCCGGCGCCGCCTCCTCCTGCGGAAGGATCTCCGCCCTGGACCGCCGGGCCTTCCCGGTGCCAGGCGCCGATGTCCCCGCCGCCTGGAGAGCAGGATGATCCGCCCCCAGCCATGCCCCCCTTCCGCTGGACAGACGGCCCCAAGGACCAGAATAAAAAGTAAGAAGGAGGCCGGGTCTTGGACGGCATCAAGGAAGCATTTTATGTCATCATCGGGCTAGCTTCAGCCATCCTGCTGTTTCTGGCCTCCCTCCAACTGGCGGGGTATCTCCTCAAGGGGGCGGCCCTCTCCCGGATGGCCCGAAACGCCGGGATCCCAAACGCCGCCCTGGCTTGGGTGCCGGTGGCCAACAACTACCTTTTGGGGGTCCTCTGCGACCGGGCGGTTTTGGTCCAGAAGGGAAAGCGCCGGGGCTTCGCCATCTTCCTCCCTGTCTGGGACGTCCTGGGTCTTGTCTTTGGCCGGAGTCTCCTGGCATCCCTCCTGGATCTGGGGGAAAAGGCCCTTGCCTCCCCTTACAGGGCCGGCCCCATGGACCTGATGAAGGGCCTGGTGTCCCTGGGATTCCTCCTTTCCTTTACCGTTGCCCTTTGGCACCTTTACCGGGACTACGCCCCGGAACGGGCGGTCCTCTTCACCGCCCTTTCGGTGATCTTTGGCTCGGTAGCTCAGGGGGCGGTCCTTTTCGCCATCCGGGGGCACAGGCCCCTTTCCGCCGGGGAATTTCCCCTGCTGCCCCCACCGGGGCCCCCGCCGCCCCAGCCCTTTTATCCGGCAGGGAACCGGGAAGGCTGGTACCAGCCCGGGCTTTCCAACCAGCGTCCCTACCGAAGGGACAATCCTCCCCCAAAGAAGTAAGGAGGTGCCGCCATGTACGGTTCCAACGGAGGCTTCGCCGCAATTATCGCCATCGTTATCCTGGCCTACCTGTTCTGGGTGGCTGTCGTGGTGGTGGGGTATGTCCTGAAAGGGGCGGCCCTCTCCCGGATGGCCAAAAACGCCGGGATCCCCAACGCTGCGCTGGCCTGGGTGCCCTTTGCCAGCACCTGGCTGCTGGGGGTCCTCTGTGACCGCTCCCAGCAGGCCGTCACCGGCCGGAGGTGGCGGTTCGACATTCTCCTCCCGGCTGCGGAGATCCTGGCCACCGGGTGTGGGAGCCTGCTGGCCGGGCCCGGGGGCTTCTTTGCAGAATGCTACCTCTACGCCGGTTTTTCCTACAGCACGCTCCGGGACGCCCTAAAGGTCTTTTGCGGCTTTCTCTATCTGGCCGTTCTGGCTGTGGCGCTTTGGCACCTTTACCAGGACTATTTCCCGGAACGGTGGCTGCCGTACACCATTTTCTCGGTGGTTTTGGGCCGGCTGGGCCGGGGAGTCGTGTTGATGACCCTCCGGAATAAGACCCCGCGTTCCGCCACCCCCGGCTACCAAAGCCCGCCGCCGGTTCAGCCCCCTTGGCAGGGGGGACCCGGGACCAACGGTTGGAATCGTCCCCCCGATCAAAGCGGCCCCAGGACCACCGGCTGGGATCCACCGCCCTACCAAAACGGCCCGGGGACCGGTGGCTGGGGACAGCAGCCCTACCAAAGCGGGCCGGGAACCACCGGCTGGCGATTTCAAGGGCCCGAAACCGGCGGCTGGAGCCAGCCGTCTGCCCAGCCGCCCCGCCGGGACATCCCCCAGGATAAAGATGGACCCGGGAACGGCCCGGACTTGTAAAGGAGGTGCCCCATGTACGGAATGGAAGATTTTTTTGAAGCGATGCTGATGTTCCTTTTCGGCGTCCTGCTGATCTGGGCGATCGTGACCCTGACGGAGTACATCCTAAAGGGGATTGCCCTTTCCCGGATGGCCAAAAACGCCGGGTTCTCCTCCCCGGCGCTGGCCTGGGTCCCGGTGGCCAACAGCTGGCTGCTGGGGTCCCTCTGTGACCGGTCCCAGTACGCTTTTATCGGGAAGCGGTGGCATTTTGCCGTCCTCCTTCCGGTGATGGACGTTTTGGGCCTGCTGGGAGGAGGCATCCTTTCCAAGCTCTACGGCTTGTTTGCCGATTATCTTTACTACGATTCCTCCTACGATCTCTTCGACCACGCCGCCCAGTCCTACGGCGGCAATCTGCTGGGAGTGGCCGGAACAGTGGTGCTGGCCGTTGGCCTTTACCGCCTGTACCAGGACTACGCCCCCGGCCGGGAGGTGCTGTTCCTGATCCTTTCGGTGGTGTTTGGCCGCCTGGTCCAGGCCATCCTCCTGATGACCATCCGGAACAATGTCCCCGTTTCCGCCGACCCCAACGTTTGGGGCAGATGGACCCAGCCCGGGGGATACCCGCCCCCGGGGTATGGCCCGGTGAACCCCGGCCAGGGCCCCTGGCAAAGCGGCCCCAACCTGGGCGGCCCTGGACCTGGCGGCTGGCCGCCCCCTGCAAACCCAAGCGGTCCGGGAACAACCGGCTGGACCCAGCCGCCCTGCCAAAGCGGTCCCAACCCGGGCGGCCCCGGACCCGGCAGCTGGCCGCCCTCTGCAAACCCCGGCGGCCCGGAAACAACAGGCTGGAGCCAGCCGCCCTGCCAAAGCGGTCCCAACCCAGGCGGCTCTGGGGCTAACGGCTGGCCGCCCCCTGCAAACCCCGGCGGCCCGGAAACAACAGGCTGGAGCCAGCCGCCCTACCAAAGCGGCCCCAACCCGGGCGGCCCCGGAGCAGGAGGCTGGACGCCCCCTGCCAGCCCCGGCAGCCCGGGAACAACAGGCTGGAGCCAGCCGCCCCGCCAAAGCGGCCCCAATCCGGGAAGCCCCGAAGCCGCCGGCCAGACGCCTCCCGCCGGTTCGGACAGCCTGGAACCGCCTCCGGCTCAGCCCTTCCGCTGGGAGGAATCCAAAAACGAGGGCCCGGAGGATCTCCGGAACGGCCCGGAACTGTGAGTTCGGGAAGGAGAGGGACCGGTTCCCTTTCCGCCCCCTATCATAACCAACTAAGAAAAGGAGCGTAACAACATGAACAAGAATCTGCGGAAAGCCGTCATCGCCGGGAACTGGAAGATGAACAAGACCCGTCCCGAGGCCAAGGCCCTTATCGAGGAGCTGAAACCCCTGGTGGCCGGCGCCGACTGCGGCGTGGTCATCTGCGTGCCCTACACCAACCTGGAGACCGCCCTGGAGGCCACCAAGGGCACCAACATCGCCGTTGGGGCGGAGAACTGCCACTGGGCCGAGTCCGGGGCCTTCACCGGGGAGATCTCGGCGGCTATGCTCAAGGAGCTGGGCGTCCAGTATGTTGTCATCGGCCATTCCGAGCGGCGGCAGTATTTCGGCGAGACCGACGTCACCGTCCAGAAGCGGGTCCGGGCGGCTCTGGACGCCGGGCTCCAGGTGATCCTCTGCATCGGGGAGCTGCTGGAGCAGCGGGAGGCCGGCATCACCGAGGAGATCGTGGGGATGCAGACCAAGGTGGCCCTGGGCGGCGTCACCGAGGCGGAACTGAAAAACATCATCCTGGCCTACGAGCCTGTTTGGGCCATCGGCACCGGCAAGACAGCTACTGCCCAGCAGGCCAACGAGGTGAACCATTACATCCGCACCGTGGTGGAGGGGCTGTACGGCAAGGCCGCGGCGGACGCCATCACCATCCAGTACGGCGGGAGCATGAACGCCAAGAACGCCGAGGAGCTGCTGGACCAGCCCGACGTGGACGGTGGCCTCATCGGCGGTGCGTCCCTCAAGGCCCCCGACTTCGCGGCCATCGTCAAGGCGGCCAGCCGCTGACCGGGCAGAGCCCGGAGCCAGCCCCAGCCCCTGCCCGGGCGCTTTGCGCCCTTGACCTGGCACGGGATCACAGCTTGTGCCTGGAGACCTGTGCTGTGCGGGGCATAAAATTGCCCCGCATACCATTCTGCTATCCCAATCAAAGGAGTTCGTAACGCTATGAAAAAACCTCTTGCACTGATTATTATGGACGGCTTCGGCGACCGGGCGGAGGACTACGGCAACGCCATCCACGCCGCCAAGACCCCCAACCTGGACCGCATTTTTGCCGAGAATCCCCGCACCGACATCGGGGCTTCGGGAATGGACGTGGGCCTCCCCGACGGCCAGATGGGCAACTCCGAGGTAGGGCACACCAACATCGGGGCCGGGCGGATCGTCTACCAGGAGCTGACCCGGATCACCAAGGCCATTGACGATGGGGACTTCTTCCAGAACCCCGTCCTGACAGAGGCTGTGGAAAACGCCAAGTCCAAAGGCACCGCCCTGCATATCATGGGTCTCATGTCCGACGGCGGCGTTCACAGCCACCAGAAGCACATCTTCGGCCTGCTGGAGATGGCCAAGCGCGGCGGCCTCCAGAAGGTCTTTGTCCACTGCTTCATGGATGGCCGGGACGTGCCCCCCTCCTCCGGCAGGGACTACATCGCCGGGCTGCTGGCCGAGATGGAGAAGATCGGGGCAGGGCAGATCGCCACCATCTCCGGGCGGTACTACGCCATGGACCGTGACAACCGCTGGGAGCGGGTGGAGAAAGCCTACGACGCCATGGTGAACGGCAGGGGCGTCCTCCAGGGCGATCCCCTTAAAGTTATGGAGGATTCCTATGCCGCCGGTGTCACCGATGAATTTGTGGTCCCTGCTGTCTGCGCCCAGGGGGCCCAGATTGGGCCGGATGACTCGGTGGTGTTTGCCAACTTCCGCCCCGACCGGGCCCGGGAGATCACCCGCACCCTGGTGGACCCGGAGTTTTCGGGCTTCGCCCGGGAGAAGGGGCTGTTCCCCCTCTGCTACGTCTGCATGACCCAGTACGACGCCACCATGCCGAACGTGAAGGTGGCTTTCCCGCCCCAGTCGCTGAAGAACACCCTGGGACAGTATCTTTCGGACAAGGGGCTGACCCAGCTTCGCATCGCCGAGACGGAAAAGTACGCCCACGTCACCTTCTTCTTCAACGGCGGCGTGGAGGCCCCCTGCCCCGGGGAGGACCGGGCCCTGATCCCCAGTCCCAAGGTAGCCACCTACGACCTGAAGCCGGAGATGAGCGCCTTTGAAGTCACCGACGAGGTGATCGCCCGGATCGACAGCGGCAAGTACGACGTGATCATCCTCAACTTTGCCAACTGCGATATGGTGGGGCACACCGGCGTTTTTGAGGCCGCTGTCAAGGCGGTGGAGACGGTGGATACCTGCGTGGGCCGAATGGTAGAGAAGATCCTGGAGAAGGGCGGCGCGGCATTTATCACGGCGGATCACGGCAACGCTGACCAGATGTGGGAGGCGGACGGCAAGCCGTTTACGGCGCACACCACCAATCCGGTGCCCTTTGTGGCGGTGAACACCGGGGCTAAGGCATTGCGGGAAGGCGGCCGTCTGGCGGACATTGCGCCCACGATGCTGGAGGTACTGGGGCTGCCCCAGCCTCCGGAGATGGATGGTGTATCGATGCTAGTAAAGGTGGACTAGCGCCCATAAGCGCCCCCTCCCCGGCGGCGGCCCTGCGGCCGCAGGCACACCCTCCCCGGCGGTGGGCTGGCGCCCGCAGGCAGACCCTCCCCGGCGCTCCGCGCCTAAGGGTTGTGCCAGGGCGTAGGTTGTGCCTGGAGTCAGAAGCTGCAATAGGCGGCGGGTTAGCACCCGCTGGCAGACCCTCCCCGGCGGCGGGTTAGCACCCGCTGGCAGACCCTCCCCGGCGGCGGGCTAGCGCCCGCAGGCACACCCTCCCCGGCGCTCCGCGCCTAAGGGTTGTGCCGGGACTTGGGTTGTGCCTGG